>NZ_JBVBEF010000098.1:0-27880 GCF_055456055.1 Bradyrhizobium sp. LeoB3 | reverse complement strand
GCGACGGCAATCGGTTTATTCGATCTATGGGGGCGTGCGATCCCCCCACGAGGCGACATGCCCAAGAATCGCGTCCGGTTTTCAGAAGGACGCAGCATGCCCGCCGTTAACTCGACAGTCCTCTACAAGCTCTGGCCGAACAGCAAGCTTTTGCGTCGTCTCGACGTGGCGCCGCTTCCTTTTCGGCGGCGCAGCGCCGGCCAGCACAGTTGGCGCAGCATTGCGGCGGCCGCCTTAGCGAACTTCGTTTACTTCACAAGTTTGATCGTCCCAGCGTTAGCTCAATCCGCCGTCATCGATCTGTCGCACCAACGGGTCGGGGTTCCGCCACGGGATTTCGAATTCTGGCATGCCGGTCGAAGCGATCGAGATCGTTGGAACGTAGTTCACGAAGGCGCCGTTGACGACGACTTGGCCATCCAAAGCTCAGCAGCGGATAGGGACGAGCAGCCATCGCTGGCAATCTATAATCCTGTGGCCGCAACCGATGTGCGGATCCGTGCGCGGTTCAGGCTGATGAAAGGATCGCGGCCGAGCGCCGGGCTCGCGATGCGTGTGACCAGTCCGGACGACTACTACCTCGTTCGTGTCGGCGTGTTTGACCAGCGCCTGTCGCTGCTCCATGTGGTCCACGGCGTGCCTGATGAAATCGCCGGGGTCGACGCGGATATTGCCTGGAATCATTGGCAAACGCTGGAAGTCGCCGTCAGCGGCGATGGTTTCACGATGCAGTTGGACGGTCGATGGGTCCTGACCGCGTTCGACCGTGGCGAGCACGCAAGGGGACGGTGCGGGATCTGGACTGAGCACACGGACATAGCGCGCTTCGATCAGATCGAGATCGCGCCCTTGCCATCGGTCGGTGACCAGTCGGAACCGCAGAGGCGATTGGGAGGCTAAGGTCAAACAGCGGAGATCGCGATTATGCGAAAGATTGTGAAAGGACCGCCGGTCCGCAGCTGGCCGTCCAGGATGAGATCCTGGGGATACGCTTCGCTGCTCATCCTGGTCGCATTGGCGATCAGTGGGGAGATGCATCGCGTTGCTGCGGATGCTGAGGCCGGAAAGAACAAGGCAGAGGCCTGTGCGGGGTGTCACGGCGACAAAGGTGTCTCCGCCACCGAGAACACGCCGTCATTGGCGGCGCAACCTGATCAGTTCTTACAATGGCAGCTGGTTTTCTTCCGCAGCGGTGCGCGTAAGAATGAGGTCATGGGACCAATCGCGGAACAACTCAGCAACGAAGATGTCCGCGACCTCAGCGCTTACTTCTCTTCGCTCAAGCCTTCCGATCCAGCCGCGGCGAAGGTGTCCGACGATCATCCCGACTTGACCGAAGCTGGCAAGAAAGCGGCTGCGGCTGGGCGGTGCGCCTCTTGTCACGGCGACAACTACGCTGGCAGCAAGGCTGTCGCCCGCATTGCGGGTCAACGGGAGGAATATCTTGCGAAGGCACTCCATGACTACAAAGCCGGCGCTCGATCCGGCGGCGGCGTGGCCGCTATGGCCGAGGTAGCTTATCCCTTGAGCGAGGACGATATTTCGGCGCTGGCGCATTATCTCGCACGACTCTAGCAGAGATGCCAGATGCAATGAGGCGATCCGATCGGAACCGATCGATGATCTCCGCCGAGGACGTCTGAAGCATTGGTGGCCGACGCCAATAGGGCTCTGGTCTGGTTCTTGGGCGGACTTGCCTGTTGATCTGGTGGTGGGTCCAGTCCCACGGACTCCCTTTCCTCTGCAACATTCGAAGGAGGTCAATCATGACCACGCAAGAGCATTAGGCCGAAGATCGCGCGTACTAGACTCAGAAATGGGTGATGGGCTTGTTGTCGGGCCCGAGCAACGTGGAAGGCGCCTCTTTGAAAACCAGACTATCTGGGGCGAACTTGGTTGTCTTCCCGCCTACCACGAAGTCGGCAAAGTTGTGGGGGATCGCCGAATGAACGCCAGTGGCCAGGAAATCAGCGAGTAAGAAGCAGATGTCGGGCGTTCCGCCAGATCCGGCCGCTAGAAACGCCTGGAAGTTCTGACCTGTGACTTGCGCCTTCTTGCGTGCCGACCAGTTGGTATAGCGCCGATAAAGCTTGGGAAAGATGGCAGGTCCCTTGTCCGTGGCCAGCACGCTGAGGTCGCCGACCTTTGGTTCGCGCAGATTGAAATCGAAGGGACCAATCGTATTGGACAGAAACTTCCACACAAGCGTCTTCTTTGACCGTGCGATTTTTGCAAGGGCGAGAAGCGCATTGATTTCATCATTCGTCATGCTTGAGTAGAACGTAGGATATGCCCAGCCATGCTCGACCAGCCATTGATTCAGATTTACTGCCTGGCCATTCACCGTCACTTCGATGTCGCCAACCAGCCGACCGTAAGTGTCGAACACCTCGTTTGGGGTATCCACTTGGGTCACAACCCGACAGTCGAGGACCGTCTTTCCCGTCGACGTGAGAAAATCGTGCAGCGCCTTCGCCGAAGTGGCCCCCAGTAGCTGACGATAGAAGTGGATGAGACCTTTGTATGCCGCCAGTTTCGTCGCGCTCAAGCCGTTCTTCTCCTTCGCCGAGAGCGCAGATGGCTGATAATGGAGCTCGGTCGCATCGATTCCTTGCAGTCGGATTGTGACCTTTCCGTTCTTGATGGGCGGAGTACTAAACTTGCCCTTGACCTTCGCGTTGTCGAACACATGCGTCGGGTGAAATGGCGAAGAGCTGTCCTTGCGGAATTTAATCGCGTCGGGCCCGACGCTTAAAATGACTTTTGTAGTGTCAGCGTCCGATCGACCGCTTGGCCAGAACTGTTTGAGCTCAATTGTGCCGTCCACTTCGAGCAATCCTGCCGGCATTGATAACTCCCCCTGCCAATAAGTGAGCGAAATTCAAGAATTCTGTTTTCCGCGAAGCAACCTGCGGCAAACCAAGACTTTCCCTCGGCTCTCAGCTCCTCAACTGCTCCTTGATCGTTTCTGAGGCTCTCAACGCCAGCGCCGCGACAGTAGACGTGGGGTTTGCCGTTGAGCTGGTAGGAAATACGCTGCTGCCCAGCACAAACAGGTTTGGGTGGTCATGCGTGCGACAATATTTGTCAATGACTGACAACTTCGGATCGCTGCCCATCAGCGTCGTACCCATGATGTGGCCGGAGCCACCATAAATGGTGGTATCCGGTGGGTCGGCCTGCATGACACGCTCGGTCGCGCCCAACTGGTCAAAGATGAACGTGTGAACGTCTACAACCGTCTTGAACGAGTTGCGAACGTACTCGTCATCATCAAGATTGTAGCTGATCATTGGTTTGGCGATGCCGAGCCCATCTGTATTGGTGGAAAGCGTCACGCGGTTGGTCTCGCGCGGCAGCTGCTCGCAGGCACTGTTCAGCGTGATCTGGCGGGTCATGTGATCGTTGATTTTCTTCCGCAGATCGGTTCCGAACAGGGCAAAGTTCTCGACGAAATCCAGGATTGTCCCGTTCAGGTTCTGATTGCCGCTCGGGTCCTTCGGGGGAATGAAGTTTCCGCGGGGGGAGCCCGTTTTGGTGCTCGCCCAGCCGTCATTCTTGATCGAGGTCTTGAAGCCGGCGTAGCGCGCGCGAAAATCGCCGTCGCGGAATGCCGCAATATCGGAGGTGGTCTGCGGTCCGCGGAAGGGAAAGAGTGGCTGGGGCGCCAGTGCGAAAGATTGCTTGATGGGGTGATCCATCAGATAGCGACCGACCTTGTCACTGGAATTGGCCGCCCCGGACGACAGCAGGATCCGGGGATTTTCGATGCCGTTGGCGGCGAGCACCACGATGCGCCCTGACGCGCGGTCTTCGGTTCCGTCGGGCCGCTTGTACCAAACGCGCGATACCCACCTCTGCTCGGAGTCAACATCGAGCTTGGTGACGACCGCCTGTGTTCGCAGAACGGCGCCCGCGGACAATGCCTTCTCGACATGAATGACGGCTTCGTATCGCGCCTTGATCGGACATAGGGGCACACAGGACGTGTGGCCGTCGCATTCGGGGCGGCCCGCATAGGGTCGAGAGTTGATCGCATGCGGGACCGTATTGACCTTCAGCCGCAAACCATGATCCGGAACTTTCTTGTCATTGATGACGCGCGCGAGCTCATTGTCGAGGAAGCTAGGCGCGAGGGCCGGCATCGGGAACGGTTCGCTGCGATAAGCTCCCCACTTCCGTTCGTAATAGTCTTCATTTTCCTCATCGCTGCCGGCAACGCCCATCTCGTATTCGGCTTTGACGTACCAGGGTTCGAGCTCGCGATAGGTGATCGGCCAATCAAATCCAACCTTGTAGAGCGTCTTCATCCTGAAGTCGTTGGGAAGCATCCGGATGTAGATGCCCTGCCAATGCCAGGTTGAGCCGCCGACGATGCGCTCGTAATAGCTCTTGAAGAAGCGCTTCTTGCCGATCGCTTCGGCGGTGTAGTCGTAATAGTTCTTGCCGCCGTCTTCGATCGGGCTCGGCTGCAGGAAACGGTATTTGCCGGGATCGGTCTTCGGGTCGACCTTCGGATCGACCGGCAGCACATCATCACCGCAGAAAGGCGAGTCCGGCGCCTTGGAAGGAGAATTGGTGTAGTTGTGCACCATGGCCCAGCGGCCGAGCGAGTCGGGAGGGACACCGCCGGCCTCCAGGATCAGGACCCGGAAGCCGTCCTTGGCGACCTGATGCGCAACCATCGCGCCAGCCACGCCGGAACCGATGACAACGAGGTCGAATTCCGCATGTTCGAGAATCGGTCGCATGATCATGTCTCCCGAGCAGCCATTGATCGCGGATCCGGAGCGTTGCGGTTCAGGCACGAGAACCGCACTCTCCTGCTCTTGGCGTCTGTCTCGCGTACCTTTCTAGTAAAATGCGTGGTTGCCAATCGAAGGGCAGTCAGACGATCGGCGGCTTGCTGGCCCAATAGCGGCGAGGCCCGCCCGGCGTCATCGGCGCGTGCGCATGGATCACCTGCCAGATCATGCCGCGGCTGTACTGCTCCGGTGTGCCATAGACCCAGATCTTCTTTCGAGTGTCCGCAGGATCATCTTGCAGCGGTGGCTTCGGGCCCGGTGTGATGTCGAGCGGAATGTAAAAGGCCGAAATGTACCAGAGATAGATGAGCTGCTTCGCGCCGGCTCGCACGGCGGCATCCGACGACATCCAGATCGACTGCTTGACCTCATTCTCACCCGGGTTGCCCCCAGGTATTGCTCGATAGGCCTGTATCAGCAGGTCCAGGTTCTTTGAGAGCTGGGGATGGGTAGCAAAGCGTTCCATGTACTGGTTTGCGATGTGTCGGTCGAGCTCGGCAAGTCCAGTCAGCGACTTCGACACGCCGATGAAACTTCCGAGATACGCAAGATCCAGATCGTAGCCATCCGGCTTCGGTAGTGCGTCGTAGTGAACGCTGCAGAGCGGATCGCCTTCCTCCCACAGTTCCATGACGGCTTTCGCCGATCCCGGCCAAAGGACGGCCGCAGTTGCGCTGGCCATGGCGACCTTTTCGAGAAAGTGCCGTCTGCCAAGATCGATCTTGCTGGAGAATTCCGAATATTTGGAGTTGGCTGTTCTCATTGCCGTCTCCGTCAAGCCGTCGGTCGTTTGTCACCGCGGGTGCGGCCAGAAAAGTCAAGCTAACCTTGCATCCGGAACAAACTCTTGACAGGCGGAGGTTGTAAAATATTCAACCAATCATTGAATGCAGAGGCTTGCTTTTTCTAATTCTGGAAGTGCCTGACAAGTTGTATACGAGAAGAAGAGTACCTACTGCGCCAATTCCCTATGATCTAATTCACACAATCCTGCCTTTCTTTTGAGGGGCCATCCGTCGGCCGGACGTTGTCGGATTGCGGATCACTCTCAGTGTGCCAAGCACCAACGCTCCGCTGCTACTTTGGGCTTCGTTGGCGTCGCGGTGGTTACGGCCGAGCAAAGCAAAGGGACCAGCCCGGATTGCGAGAGATCAACCGGTGACGGGGGATCGGTGCGCGAGAAGCTGTAATCTGATGGCTGGTTAAACGTGCAGATCGTTTCGTGTCGGAAGATACCTTAAGGCGGACGGCTCAAAGAACGGACAGACCACCAAGGTCGCGGTCGATGCGCAGACCGGCAGGTTGCGAGACGAAGACGCAGACGCAAACTAAAGATTCCTTGCGTGCCCACAGTTAGCGCGGGAGCGGGTCGGCATCCCGATCGAGTCCCTGACACTGATGTCGGCGACCCGACCTGTCTGAGATGCCGGTTAAATTCGCCCGGCAAACTGTCCCGACCAGAAGGAAGCAATCTTGAGGAATAGGGCAGCGGGAACGGCTGCGCCGGCAGACTGAGGGTGTTTCTGTCGCGAAGTTCCCCGGGTTGGTTCCCAGTCCAAACCTCCGCGATCAAGTGGCAGAGAGCCCCGATCCCCGTTGACAAATTAGCCTTTGCGGGACTTACATGCGCCATGGGGAAAGCGATCTCCCCACGAGGCGACATGCCCAAGAATCGCGTCCGGTTTTCTCCAAGGACGCATCATGTCTGCCGTTATCCAGGTCCTATCCCGCAAGCTTTCTAATCTGACGGTGCCTTTGGTTGCCGGCGTTTCCGGCGCCCGGCTGATTGCCGGGCCATGTGTCGGGAGGCTGCCATGACCTACACCATGAAACCCCTTTCCTTTGATCCGAGCCGCGTGCGCGGCATGTCGGAGCGGATGATCGTAAGCCATTACGAGAACAACTATGGCGGCGCGGTAAAGCGGCTCAACCTGATCGATGAGAAGCTTGCCGAACTCGACTATGCGGCCGCGCCGGGCTTCCTGCTCAACGGATTGAAGCGCGAGCAACTCATCGCGACCAATTCGATGATTCTGCACGAGGTGTTCTTCGATGGCCTTGGTGATGAAAGCGAGCCTGGAACAAGCTTGAAGGATGCGCTCACGCGCGATTTCGGTACCTATGAACGCTGGCGTGCCGAATTCGTTGCCTTGGGCAAGGCACTCGGTGGCGGCTCCGGCTGGGTACTGCTGACGTGGTCGCCGCGTGATCGGAAGCTCGTCAATCAATGGGCATCCGATCACTGTCATACGCTGGCCGGGAGCACGCCGATCCTGGCGCTCGATATGTACGAGCATTCCTATCACATCGACTATGGCGCCAAGGCTGCCGACTATGTCGGCGCGTTCATGTCGGCCATCAATTGGTCTGCCGTCGAACGGTCTTACGAGGGTCTCTCAAAATGACGCTGTTCGCTCCTTACGGACACGCCGCAGGCCGAGGCCTTTCTCTCCAACCATGGAGGTTCACAATGGGTCTCAGATATTTTCTGGCAGCTTCAATTCTGGCGCTGTCGTCCGCGTCAGTTGCGAATGCGCAAACCACCGACTGGTACATCTTCACCGAGCCGTTCATCTCCAGTGCGCATGCCCAGGCAATCGAGTGGCAAAAGGTCGATGAGCTACTCGGCCGGAAGCCGGCGGTCTCCGGTGACGTCCATCGCTATGGATTCCCGCGCAGCGATCTGACCGTCACGCTGGATGGCGTGACCATCAAGCCGACGCTTGCGCTCGGTGGCTGGGTCGCGTTCATGCCGATGCACGGCGAAGCCATAGTGATGGGCGACCTCGTGCTGCTGGAAACCGAGATCAATCCGGTCATGGCGAAGCTCGTCGCGGGCGGGATCGAGATCACCGCCGTTCACAATCACCTGCTGCGGGCGAGCCCTGCGACTTTCTACATGCATGTCGGCGGTCATGGCGATCCCGTGAAGATGGCTGCTGCCATCCGCGACGCGCTGGCAGTGAGCAAAACGCCGCTGGCGCCCTCGGCAGCGGCCGCACCGCCCGCCATCGACCTCGATACCACCCAGCTCGATCAGATCATCGGCGCCAAGGGACAGAACAATGGCGGTGTCTACGCCTTCGCCGTTCCGCGGCGCGATCCGATCAGCGAAGCTGGGATGCAACTCGCACCGGTCGGCCCGATGGGTGTGGCACAGTCCATCAATTTCCAGCCGACGGGGAGCGGCAAGGCAGCCATCACCGGCGATTTCGTGCTGACAGGTGACGAGGTCAATCCTGTGATCAAGGCGCTGAAAGCGAACGATATCGACGTGACTGCGATCCACAGCCACATGCTCGACGAGCAGCCGCGACTGTTCTTCATGCACTTCTGGGCCAATGACGATGCGATCAAGCTGGCCAAAGGGCTGCGCGCGGCACTCGACAAGACCGCGAGCACCAAGAGTTAGGCGAGGAGCAGGCAACACGGACCAGAGTCAAGAGGGGGGACCGGGATGAAGCGAATTGTCGTTGCGTTGTCCGTGCTGGCGGGCCTTCTGGCCGCCGACTGCGCGGCCGACGCGCAAACGTCCTGCAAGGTATGCGCCGAGCAACACAAGGCATGCATGAAGAACTACGCGGGGCCTGCCTGCAAGACCGAGTACCAGATGTGCCTGAAGTCGTGCAAATCGAAACCGTAAGCATGGGCAATTCTCGTGCGGGTACACGCGTCGGATATGCCGCCGCCGGCTTGCTGGCCATGCTCACGCTCTGGAGCGGCAGGGCATCGGCCGAAGATTTGAAGAAGTTGTCTGGCGCACAGATACGCGCCCGATTTTCTGACAGGCAGCTCACCGATGAGGTGCACTGGCGCGAAGTCTACCAACGTGACGGGACGTTCAGAAGTTACTCGATGGGCAAGGTGCTAACAGGCAAATGGTTCGTTCGTTCAGATGATCTCTGCCTCGACCTTCCGGAGCCGGATGACGGGTGCTTCGAGGTGGCATCGTCGGGTTCATGGATTATCATGACCCCAAGGGGAACGGGCCTCACGACCGTCGGCGTTCTCGAGCCCATTTCGGATCGCGAATAGCCAGTTCTGAGCGCTCGAAGTTGCAAGGCGCGGAGCGATAGGGAGCCAGCGATGACCAAAAGAAAAGGGAACGCGTTCGAGCAGGATCCCGGCGGCGGTGAACCGGAGAGAGCGTCCGGCTCGTCTACCCTCGTGTTCTATGGTGATCCGCAGCTCGTCAGCGACGCCTTCGCCCTGGCGCTCAACGCCATGCAGCGCACGAGTGAGTTTGGAGTTTCCGGCGGGCCACGCCGATCACAAGAGAGGGGCACAGGTGACGACGACAATGCAGACAGAACACAATAGCAAGGGTGAGCTGGCACGGTATTTCCTGCGCCTTGGCTTTCTCGGCTTCGGCGGCCCGGTTGCGCTCGTCGGTCAAATGGAACGGGAGCTGGTCAACGACAAGAAGTGGCTGACCAAGGAGCAGATGCGGGAGTCGATCGCCATCTGCCAGTCGCTTCCCGGCCCGCTCGCGATCCAGGTCGGCATCTATGTCGCTTGGCTTCGCTGTGGCTTCTGGGGCGCCTGGATCGGCGGCTGGTGCTTCATCCTGCCAAACTTCATCATCGTGGCGGCGCTCGGCGCGCTCTATGTGTACCTCGGAGACTTGCAGCCGGTGACAGCCATCTTTTATGGCGTCAGTCCTGCGGTGATCGCGCTCATCCTGCACTCCTGCTATCGCCTCGCGAAGCTTGGCATGGAGGACTGGCTGCAATGGGCCATCGCCGGGGTTTGCCTTGTCGTTACCGTCGTCCTGCAGGCCGAAGTGGCGTTGCTGTTCATCGGCGCCGGCATTGTCGGGATCCTCTACTACGGAAACATCTTCAA
Source organism: Bradyrhizobium sp. LeoB3 (assembly GCF_055456055.1). NCBI lineage: Bacteria > Pseudomonadati > Pseudomonadota > Alphaproteobacteria > Hyphomicrobiales > Nitrobacteraceae > Bradyrhizobium > Bradyrhizobium sp. LeoB3. The sequence continues at coordinate 18,230 of NZ_JBVBEF010000098.1, read as the reverse complement.
GCGTTCCTCGACTGCGATGCAAATCGTCGTCATCCCCGCCGCCGCGCCGGCCGTCGCCCCGGTCGTGACTGGCTCCACGCTTGGCAAGCTCTTGCTGTTCTTCCTCAAGGCCGGGTCACTGACCTTCGGCAGCGGGCTGGTCATCGTGCCGTTCCTCGAGCAGGGGCTCGTTCAGCAATATGGCTGGCTCAACCAGAGGGAGTTCCTGGTAGCCGTGGCGATCGGCATGATCAGCCCGGGGCCGGTCGTTATCACGGCGACCTTCGTCGGTTATCTGGTCGCCGGCTTCTGGGGGTCGCTAGTCTCGACCGTCGGCATTTTCCTGCCGTCATTTTTGTTGGTGCTGATCGCAGCACCGCTGCTGGCGCGGCACCGCGGAAACCCGAACGTTCAGGGGTTCGTCAAGGGTGCCTACGCGGCGGCGATCGGCACGATCTTGGGCGCATGCATTCTGCTTGGCAAGATCGCGATCGGTGATTGGCTGACGATTGCGATCGCGCTCGTCTCGCTCGCGGTTCTGTTCCGCTGGAAGGTCAGCAATCCTATGCTCATTGCGGCGACGGCGATCGTCGGTCTGGTTGCCTATCCCTGGCTGCAGCCGGCGTGGCTGATGATCAAGTGACGGGTTTCGGTGCGGGGCGAAGGGCATTGAGGTCAGTGAACGGAGGGACCCATGACTCGGAGGAAGTTGCTACTTACTTCTGCTGCCGGACTCGTCATCATTGGTCTGACGACATTGTCTGTCGGACTCGGACACGCGGCCGGTGATGATGAAGACGAAGGTGTGCTGGTCAGATTGTTACCTTCTGCCAAGGTTAGCTTGCAACAGGCCTTGGTGACCAGTGAACGGGAAGGCCAACCAATCTCCGGAAAATTCGAGGCTGAAGACGGAAAACTTCAGCTTTCGATCTACACCGCAAAAGACGGAAAGTTCTTCGAAGTCATCGTTGATCACATGACCGGCGAGATAAGCAAGGTCGAGCCCATCACCGAAGGCGAGGACCTTGAGCACGCCGAGGCACAAAAGGCTGCGATTGACAGGGCAAAGGTAACGCTCGCCGCTGCCGTGGCCAAGGCAAAAGGATACGGCGCGCAGAGCATTGTGGTGAGCGCCGTGCCCGAACTGAAAAACGAGCAGCCCATTGCGTCGCTTGGTTTCTTGAACGGGAAGAAACTTTCGAGCATTAGCGAACCGCTCGATTAGCCGACTTGCGGGTCGAGGCATAACTGGGCGCGCATGACCGATCCATCGATCGCCGCAGCTCTCTGACAACAATTTCAGAAATTCTTCAGTGGTGGCGCGCTAGAGGCTGGCAAGATCAACGTGGCCAGCGTCGGTTTGGCGACTACAGCGATCAAGAAGAGGTTCTGGGAAGAGCCCTTCAGCGCCACGACTGATGATCGCCGGCGGCAAGCTCGAGCAATCGAAACCGCGAAGAGGAGAACGCGATGGATCGAAAGTGGATATTGACCGGTGGTGGTCTGTTGCTGTTGGGATTAGCTGGCGTCGCCATGGTGACCGCCGAACCCAGCAAGGGCCCGGTTTTCATCGCCGGCGATCAACCGGTCACCGAGGACCAGGTGCGCCAGAAACTGCAGTCCGATGGTTGGTCGAACGTACAGATCGTTCGTGACGGAAGGTATCTCGAAGCGATCGGCTCAAAGAGTGGCCAAACCACAAAGATTGCAGTCGACGCGCAGACCGGCCGATTGCGCGCTGCCGATGACGACGAGGAGGATTGAGTAGAACCGGCTTGCTCCGGCGTACGGTAGCCGGCTGCCGGAGGGCAGGTTGCGGCAAGAACTCTCTCGCACGCGCGGGGTCCCGTGCCAGCTATCCGAGCCGGCTGCCAACAAGCATTCAGTAGTGTGGTCGAGGTTGTTCTGCTGGCCGGAAAGCGATTCTCGAGGGTGTCGAAGCCGCTCGATTAGCGGATCGAACTCGAGATCGCCAAAGTGCAGGAAGAGAATGAAACTCTCCGCCGCATTGCTGGCGGTACCTGTTTCGCCCATCGCCCCAAGGTGTCGACCGTGGACGAACGAAGATGCTCATTGGTGAGTCGTTTCTAGTCCGATGCGCTGCGGCATCGTTGATCTTTGTCGGTGTCGCGGCATGCTCCGGCCGTGCCTTCGCCTACCGGCCATTCGATGGCACCGATGCCGCCGTGGCCGCCCCTGGAGAACTCGAAGTCGAGTTGCAGCCGGCCGGCGTTCGACGCGACGGGGCCACCCCGACGCTGGTCGCGCCATGGACGGTCCTGAATTTCGGATTGAGCGAAGGATGGGAGGCGGTGTTCGAGGGACAGGGCGAGACGCCGCTGTCGCCCTCAGGGCCGACGAACCTGATCGCAGCGGGTGCTTTCCTCAAGCATGTCGTGGTACCGGGCAGCCTGCAGGACAAGAGCGGACCGAGCATCGCGACCGAATTCGGAGTGTTGCTGCCGGACAGCAGGGGGGACAGCGGCGTCGGCGCAAGCTGGGCAACCATCATTTCGCAGCGCTGGGACTGGGGAACGATCCACCTCAATGCGGAAACGCTGTTGACGCGGGACCATCATGCCGACGTCTTCCTCGGCAGTATCATCGAGGGGCCGTCGAAATGGACGGTGCGGCCGGTCTCGGAATTTTTCTACGAAAAGGAATTCGGCCAGGAGGAAACCTTTTCCGGGCTCGTAGGCTTGATCTGGCAGGTGAGCGACAAGCTCTCTTTCGATCTCGCCTATCGCCACGCGCTGACCAATCACCGTCCGGTCGACGAAGTTCGTGTCGGATTGACGTTCGGCGTTCCACTCCGGTTCTTCGAGAGCGCCCACGTCAGATAACAGGAGAAGTGCAGATGATGTCAGTACGTACAATCTCCCAAGCGATCCTCTGCTGCCTGATGATCAGCCTAGTCGCGCCGGCTCATGCCCTGACCCAGCAGGAACTCTTGGCTAAGCTTCAATCGGACGGCTACACCCAAGTCCGTGACATCAAATCCACCGCTGAAGGCATTTCGGTCAAGGCGGTGAAGGACGGCAAGGACGTATCGCTCGTCGTCGACAGCAGCGGTCAGGTCAAAGAGCGGCGCTAAAGCCGGTCGACTGCTAGAGACTAGGTCAACATCGCATCCTTAACGGTGCGACCGTTACCCTCCGGGCTGGCCACCTAGCTTTCCGATGAACCCTGCGGCCACCGTGATCGAGTCGTCGGCGATGGCCAGTGGAAGTGCCGCCAGGCGGCGGGGTGCCGGTCCGAATACGACCTGCGCACTTTCTCGGGGATTAAATTCGGAGTTGTGACAGGGACATTTTAGAACGTTCTTGTCGCCTTCCGATGCCTTCACCCACTCTGAGACGGGGCATCCGGCATGAGTACAAATCAACGAATAGGCGACGACGCCATCGGCCGATCGCGATCGGGACTCATCGTCGAGTTCGCCCGGATCAAGCCTTAGGAGGACGATCTCATTGAGCCGCGATCCCTTGCGGATCACCGAGGACTTCAGGTCCTTCGGCCAAGCGTGCACGGGCGGCCCACCAAGCTCCAGATCATTCAGCTTGATGAGTTCGCCGGCATGCTCCCCTTCGGAGTGAACGAGAAAATCGCCCTTTTGCGGTCGCTCATCGCTGCCTGGCTGATCCTCCTCCTCCGCCACGGCTGGCTTTGCAGCCAGATAGGCCCCGGCGGCCAGAGCCGTCAGCAGCAGCGAGCGTCGTACCGGATCCTGACACGCCATCGCCGCCTCCGTTCGACTTCTTACAACGTGCGATTTGCACTTGATCTTAGCGCAAATTGAGCGCCGCGACTCAGCCAAAATGAAGGCGGTGGACGATGAGAGTAGTCATTGCCCCGCCGTTTCGGTAGCAATCCGGTCCAGGCGCAATCGATGCCGATGGTCGGTGAGCAGGCGTCCGCCTCCCATGACGGCGGCCAACGTTCCGAGGCCCGTTCCGCCGGCAATTAGGAACATGATCAAGAGCTGATATTTCACGGCGTCTACCGGCTCGACCCCGGCAAGGATCTGGCCGGTCATCATTCCAGGCAGGGAAACAAGACCGATTGCCGCCATGCCGTTAATGGTGGGCATGAAGCCACTTCGCAGCGCATCCCGCATGACCGGCAGCAGCGCCTGATACCGCGTACCCCCGAGCGCAAGGCACGCTTCCACCGCAGCTCGCTCGCGCATCAGACCATTCGTGAGCACGTCCAAGCCCAAGCTTACCCCTGTCATGGTGTTGCCCAGGATCATACCCAACAGCGGCAGCGCATAGCGCGGATGATACCAGGGCTCGGGGTGCAGCTGCGTCAGAAGCGAGAACATCGTGACGGTGCCGGCAGCGAGCAACGTGCATCCTGCGCCCAAGCCGTAGGTCCCAAAGCCTAGCAGCCGCCGCTTCTGCCGCACGACGATTTCGCGCGACGCGAAGAGAACCATGATGGCGGCGGCGAGGGCCGTCCAAACAGGCGAGACGGCAGCAAACAGGAAGGTGAGCACATATCCGACGAGCACCAGCTGAACGACCATCCGCACAGTTGCGACGGCGAGTTGCCGTTCAAGCTTGAGGTGGAGCGCAAGCGAGAGAGCGCCGTCCATGAGAACGAGCAGCGCAGGCAGAATGAGATCACTGTAAGTCAGTTGGATGTAGGTCAAAGCTGATGCTCCTCGATGCGGCCGTCGCCTCCCATCACAAACAACCGCGATCCGACGCGGTGCGCCTGGGCGCTATCGTGAGTACTCCATATACACCTGTCCCGGTCGAGACGCGCTCAGCAATGATCGATTCAACGATCGCGGTCGATGCCGCGTCGAGCGCCGAAGTAGGCTCGTCCAGCAGAAGCACGCGCGATCGCAGCATCAGCGCCCGCGCAAGCCCCAGCCGTTGCTTCTCTCCGGTGGAAAGTCTTTGGATGGGCCAGGTTCCGCAGCTGGCCGGTAACCCCAGTCGCGCGACCAGCGGCATGGCATCATCCCAGGCGGCAAAATGCTCTTGCACCGTGTCCGCCCACCAGCCCGGCTCAGCGGCGAGGTAGGTCACTTGCTTCCGCCAAAGCGGGGCCGGCACGGTTTCCCTGAGCGTTTCGTCCAGCTTGATCGCCCCCTCATTGGGATCGAGATCGGCGATAGCGCGAAGCAGCAGGCTTTTGCCGACCCCGGAAGGTCCCTGCAGGGCGATGCATTCGCCATCCTTCAGCTCGAAAGAAACACAGATGTGCAAGCGCTTCAGCTTGCTGACTGTAAGCATGACCGTCTATGGCCTTTCACAACAAGGCCACGCCTTGCGTTAGAGGAGGTCGCTCACTAATGTATTCGCACGGGGGTTTGCAGTCTCCCCGTCAGACGGGTGTTCCGTCCAAGCACTGGCCAATCCTCGGTTGTCGGGATGGTTGCGCATGGACGACACTAAGTTATCTCCTTTCCCTGATTACATTGGACGACTACGGTCGGCCGCCGCCGGTCAAAGCGAGCCCAGCACGCCGGCGGTCAATGCGGTCGCCGTCTACTTTTCCCGGCTGGGCGCGCCGATGTACGCCCACGAGAAGATCACGCTGTCGGCGGTCGCCGAAAGCATCGCTCGGCTTAACGGTCATAGATACGCCGGCATCTTCGATGCTAAGAAGCATTCGACCGGAGATCTCTTCTTCGTTCCGGACGACGCGCTCATGCTCGAGGAGGCGCGGGCCCTCGGCATTCACTCACCCCGCCAGCTTTATGGCGCGGTCGTGCCTTTTCCTTTCGCCAAAACGAAAGCCATCACGCATCGGCTGATAAATCCGTTCGCAGCGCACCCGTACGGCTGGTCGGCCGCATTCGCAGAAAATGTGAGTAATGCTGTCCTGCCGGGCTATACCGTGTTCAACCCTGACGATGCTGGGACGGCTGTTAAGCACCTACTGTTGCAGGGGCCTGTCCGCGTAAAGGAGCCGCTCAGAGACGGTGGCTACGGACAAACGGTGATTGGCACGATTGCTGAGCTGGGCGCACTTCTCGACAATTTACCAATCGAGAAGATCGCGCGCCATGGACTGGTTCTCGAAACGAACTTGCGCTGCGTTACGACGCGAAGCATTGGTTGCACAATGGTGGGCGATCGGACGATCGCTTATCACGGCGTGCAACGGTCGGCGACGAACAACCACGGAGTTTCAGTCTACGGTGGCTCGCATTTGATTTGCGTACGCGGAGGCTGGGCAGAATTGATCAATCTGCCGATGGATACCAAGACGCGTATCGCCATAACGCAAGCTCGGACCTATGATGGCAATGCCACCCAATATCCCGGATTCTTGGCCTCACGCCGAAACTATGACGTCGGCGAGGGAATAGATGGCTGTGGACAATGGAGGTCCGGGGTGTTCGAGGCGTCGTGGCGTTCAGGTGGTGCAAGCACCGCCGAACTCGCGGCCCTGACCGCGTTCGCGCAAGACTCCGCCTTGCAGGTTGTCGAAGCTGCCTCTGTGAAACATTTCGGAAAGCCGAGCAAAATCCCGCCTGGCGCAATCGTCCACTTTGAGGGCGATGACCCCGAAGAGGGGCCGCTGATCAGATATACCGTCGTCCCACGGGCGCTGCGCCGTGCAACGACAAGGGTATCCGGCGCCTCATTCCGACGCGGACATTAGCACACCGCCTCGCAGTTCGAGAGACCTCTGAGCAGTCTGTAGGTCGCGCTCGTGAGTAACGAGAAGCAGAGTCTTGCCGTGTTCGCGAACCACACGGGTTAGCAACCCCATCACACGTTCTGCACTTTGGTCGTCAAGATTCCCGGTTGGCTCGTCAGCAAGGACGAGCGCAGGATCATTTGCCAACGCTCTGGCAACAGCAACCCGTTGCTGCTCTCCCCCGCTGAGCTGGGACGGATTGTGGTCGCTGCGATCGGCCAGGCCGACTAGATCAAGAAGTTCGCGGGCGCGGCCTTGGTTCGCTCGCCCCAGCGCAATCATTGGGAGCAGGACATTCTCGAGCGCGGTCAGCTGCGGGATCAGATTATAGCTCTGAAACACCATACCGACCTGCTCAGCCCGATACTTTGATGCCCGACTTCCGGACAGCCGACCGACGTCGACACCCGACACGAAGACTTGCCCCTGATCAGGCCGATCAAGTCCGGCGACGAGATTGAGAAGCGTGGTTTTGCCGGAACCGGATGGTCCGCTTAGCCGAACGAACCCGCCCTTCTCGATTTCAATTGAGACTTCGCGCAATGCACCAACTGTGGCGTGGTCGCTACGATATGTCTTCGAGACTGAACGCAGGGAGATAAATGCAGGAGTCACGGGCTTGCCTCCGATAGAGTCGCTGCAACCGGCCCTCGCAGAAGCCGAGCTATGGTTGAAGCCAAGCCGACGCTCACGGCTGCAATCGCAATCGCCACCATCGAGCACACCACCACCCAATCGATTGTGGGCTCCGTCGGGCCAAGATCGGCCATGAGAGAAGGCATCGCAAAAGTTCGCGGCACGAAAGCACTGGCAGCGAGACCGCCAATGGCAACCGCAGCCAGTCCAAGCGCCAGCCCGAAGATGACAGCGGGGGCGATGCCCATCGCCGGCGGAAACCCGAGGGCCAGGAGCGTGGCATACTGCCGCCGACGCTCGACATAAATGTCATGCAGCAGGTTTGCGGCGAAGGATCCAGCCAATAGCAGCGTCGCGATGCTCATGGCGGAAAACAACGTCAGCGTCAGAGCGAAATCGCGCACCTTGCGCTGGTATTGGCTGTATCGTTCCGTTACGAAGATGCCGGGCTGCAGCCGAAAGGCTTCTTGGAGCTTGGCGACGAGAGCTGGCACGTCAGGGGTGCTTCTTGCAACGACGAGGGCATCGGTCAGGCTTTCGCGACCGAAAATGTCTTCGCTCGTCCGGATGTTCACGAACGCACCGCTCGAGACGAAGGTCGAATCGGGCCTCAGCGAGGGCGCTTCAGCCGACCTTGGCGGGGCACCCCTTAACTCTACTCCGTCGAGAATGCCGATGACGGTGAGCTGCAGATCCGTGCCGTCCGCCTTCCGTACCGGGAAGGTCCCGCCGATGTCTATGCCGAGCGCCCGAGCCGATGCTTGATCGATCACCGCCACAGCACGGTCTTCCCTTCGCAGGAATCGACCGCGCGCGAGCGAGAAGCTGCTCAAATCGCGCTCGACGTCGGGATCGATACCGAAAATATAGATATTGAGAAAACTGTCGCCGCTGACGACATTGCGAAACAGCGACTGCCGCTTAACGACCTGGTCGTCGCCCGCAGCCGTTCCCAGCTCGGCGGGATCGATGAGCGGCTCATAGACCGGAATTGTGAGCGGCGGCAAATATCCGCTTCGGGGGGTTTCAAACAGAGCGCGATTGAAACGACCCTTGACCTCAACGACGTCGGGCCGATCCTGACGTACAGCCCTGGTCAATGTGTTTCGAGCCCCCTCGACCACCATCAGCGAAGCAGCTACGGTCGCGCTGGTAGCAGCGAGAACGATGGCGGCCGCAAGCGCTTCGACGAAGCGCCGGCCGTAGCCTCCGAAAGTAAGCTTCACCCATATCATGCCGACACCCGAAGGAGCTGGGCAGGCGCTTGCGCAAGCGGCCAAAGCAGTACCGGAAGAGCTGCGATGCTCGCAGCCACAAGCGCAACGGCGACGGCAAAACCGAACGCTGAAGCGCTGCGAGCGAATGGCAGAATAGTCACCGCCACTGCAGCGATCACTATGCCTGCGGCAAGCACAGCGTACAGTCGGGCCGCGAAATAGAGCAGAACTCTAAACGGCGAAAAACCAACGGCTTGCAAAATTCCGAGTTCGCGCCAACGCGCCAAGACCAACTGGATCTGCTGACCCGCTGCCCCGGCAGCCACGAGCCCAAGCAGGAGAAGGATGAAGAAGGACCCTCCTGTTTCCAGTTTCCTTTGCTCTTGGAGTGCCGCTTCGAAATTGTTTCGCTCCGGCACTCTCAGGCAGAAGGTGGCCGGATTGGCAGCGCCGCAGTCTTGCTTGAGCCCGCGCTGATCGAGCAAGGAAGTCGCTTCGCCTTCGACCGTCGGCACTGCCCGAACTGATTTCGCTTGCACGACAAGTTCCTTGGCTGCCGCCTCTTTCGGGGCATGTATGCCGCGGGCGGCCAATTCCTCGCCGACAGATCCAAGAAATTCCTGCAAGAGCTGTTTGTTCAAAAGAATGGGCAACGTCGTTGCCACGCCCTCTGGCGCATCCGGCCGGCGGACTGTGAGAACTTCGCTGCCGCGCGCAGCAAGGCGCCAAAATGGCTCAAATCGACCCTGATCCGGGCCGACGAGCTCGAATGTCCCGATCAGGCGTAGCTTCTCGTAGCGGCGAACGATTGGTGGATTTGCATTCAGATACGTCAGATCGACGGTTGCTTCGGCACCAGGTCGAATCCCGACATAGTCGGTGACCCCGGAGGGGACGACGACCTCATTGCGATCGGGCGGACGGACCGTTCCAGATGTCGCAAGCAGGGGGGTTCCGAGAACTGCCGTGGGCGCGGTCGGATTCAGATCGTGGAAATTCACATAATAGCTGCGGACTGGATCAAATGACCGATCGACGCCCAGCACAGTTGTCCGGGCACCGAGAGATTCCTGCTGCTTCTCGTTTTCGAAGACCACAAAGGAGGTGTCGGCCACCAAGCCGAGCTGGGTCCCATTGTAGGGAGCATCGACTGACTGCACGCCGTCAATCGAACGTAGCGCCTCAACCAGATTTGTGACTTCGCCCGCTGGCACGCTCCCGAGCTCAATAACAAATGTCGCTGCTCCGGACGCTTCATAGCCGGTCAGCAGCTCCGCCTGTCGAAGACCTATTTGCCCCACAAAGAACGTGACTGCGATCAGTGCGAGCGCGATCGCCAGTGCGGTCACCAGAGACCGCAGCCACGCCCTCTTGAGATCGACGAAGGCGAGCCAAATCAGCCCGCGATACACGATCGTTCCTATCTCAGTTCGCGCTCGATATCCTCGTGGAGCTCGCCGATCATGCCGGAAATGGTCGATTTCACCTTGGTGGCGGGCGCGCCGCTCGTGATCTGCTTGTCCAGCGAATCGAACAACAATTGTTGCTCGCGAGCCTCACGCGCAGAAACTCTCGGAGCCAAGTTGTTCCACGCTGCACGCGCTTCGCCAAACCGGGTTTGGGCTTCGGCGGCATTGCCTGACGCGTAGGCTGTATCTACCGCGCGCAACGAACTCACGATCCGGTCCACCGATTCCCGACCCTGAGACCTCTTCTGGGCGACCGCGGCGCCACTCCAGCCTGCACCATCAATTCCGAGGCCGGTCGTCACCACGCCGGCCGCCAGCACTAGGCCAATCCACATTGGGGCAGTTCTCATCGCATCCTCCTGTAAGACGCCAGCTCGACCACGTTGATCTTGCCCGTCTCTCAGCGTGCCACCACTGAAGAATTTCTGAAATTACTGTCAGGAAGCTGCGGCCAAGGGGAACCGCGTCTATAACACCGGAGGAGCTCACGAAGCGGAGCACACCATGTACGCATTTTGGCCGTCGAGAAGAACAGACGCACGCGACTTCGCCGATCTACCAGTCACGTACTCGCCATCCTATTGAGCGCCACCCGCAAACAATTCGTAGGCTTCATTGGATGGTCTTCCCGAAGTCTCAAGCCCAACGCTTGGCTCGTTCAATACGTCGAACGACCGTATACCGGATCATAGGCCCGTCTTGGGGATCATCGAGCCGAATGGAGGTGAGAGCTTCTGGTGGCGGTTCAAGATCCCTGCCGAATTCTTCGACGTGAGATGCTTCGACGATCTCTACTGAGGAATCCAGCATGAATTCGGCCAATGCCGCCACTTCCGCGCCCGTGGCCCCTCCGGCCCGCCACGAGGACTCGAAAACCCCCGATCCATAATTACCGTTCACGTCAAGGCCCAAACCGACATCATAGTTTCGGCGGGAGGCCATAAAACCGGCATACGCGTTCGTCGCCTCGTCATAAACTCTTGCCTTCTCGACTCCGACGCGAACTGCATAGCCCATCGGCAGCTGATAGAGGGCGTCCCATCCTCCCCGCACACAGATGAGATCCGAGCCACCATAAGCCGGCCGATTCTCGTTATTCGTCGTCACCCTTTGCCTTCCACAATACGTGAAACTCAAGTTGCTAACCGCAATGTGACCAACGCTCAACGTTGCAACTTGATGCAGATTTTCTTCAAGCACCAAGCCAGAGTAGGCCAGATTGTCCATCGAGAAGCGATCGAGGAGTTCGTCCAGCTCGTTGGGCGCGGTGATAACCGTCTGGCCTCGACCTCCAGCCTCTCGCGGGTCTTTCACGCGGATTGGTCCGCGAAGGAGCATTCGGCCTGCCGCAATCCTCGCGTCCCGACGACCGAAGACGGTATAGCCGGGCAACACCGCATTGCGTATTCGCTCTCCGAATTTGAATAGCCATCCATCTGGCCGATCTGCGTCCTTGTCGACGAGGGGATGTGTTATAGCCTTTGTCTTGACAAATGGATGCGGAACAACGCCACCATAGAGATCGGTCGCGCCTCGAATGCCAAGAGATTCTGCTTCATCCAACAACAGGGTGTCGTCTGGAACGAAGTAGATATGACCACTGCGGTTACTGGCGGCGGTGCCGTAATCGCCGCCCCATTCATATTGCGTTAGCTTGGCGATTGCCTTGGCGTCGGCAGCCAACATGATTCTCTGATGGACGCGTAGCGGCTTTCCGAGTCGGGATGCATAAGTGACCACGGTACCTATTGGCATTCTCAGGACTGAACTCCAACGTTTGCTGATCCGCTCGGCTATTGGCGCCCCCGTGCGGCGCCTTGCGAGCGCCCCGAAGAAAGCCCGGCGGCGGCTCGCCAGCTCCCCACGTACTGGCCCTAGTTCACGGCGTCGGACGGAACACCCAGATTGCGGCTGGTTCGCCGGGATTGGCGCGTGCGGCGACGAAAAGCCGATCGAGATCGGGGACAAACAGCGCGGTTCGCGCGCCCGATATTGTCGGGATGTGAGCTGAGCGACGGTATGCGTCTTCCTTTGCCTCGAACACATCCAGGTATCCATCGCCGCAGATGAGGTACACGCGATGCCGCTTCGCATCGAAGAAGAGGTCGTCTGAATCTCCGCAGGCATCGGCGGTCGCAATGACACTGCCGTCCTGCATTGAAAAGACGCCAAGCTGAGCGGGATTCCGGGACGCCACGAGAATGCGTCCGGACTCTTCGTCCAGGGTCATCGGAAAATTGCTGCCGGTGTCGACCGGCCAGTTCGCCACCTGCTTGCTGGCAAAGCGATCTATCACCGCTATCTCACGCGATTTCGGGACGTTTACGAAGATGCGACGGGACGAGCGGGCGAGTTGAAAACTCTCGGGGTGAGCCCGCAGCGGAATGTCTGCGATCTTGCCATTCGTCGCCGGGTCGATCTCTGCCAGTGAGCCATTGCCGTAGCCGACGAATATCCGGTTGGATGCAGGATCAATGCGAATGTTATCGGCATCATCTCCCAGATCGATCTGTCCTGCTGTCTCGTAATTCGGACCGCGGAACAACTGCACCGAACCATCACCGGCATTCGCAACAAGGAGCGTGTCACTCGACGGCACGTAGCCGATGCCTTGCGGTCGTTTCAGCCCGGTAATGACATGCCGCGCCCTGCTTTCCTTTAGATCGACGATCTGGACCCTATCGTCACCAAGCTCGGCGACGAAGAGGCGCTGCCGGGGCAGATCGATGGCTAAGTGATCAATCCGGCCGCTCACCTCGCCCAAAGTTATCTTGCTCTCGAGCTGGAGCGGTGACGCCTCCGACGCCTGGCCAAGCGATCGATCTACTGCGACCGTCGCCACCACAACCACGGCAAAGCATACCCCGCAACATCGACGCACTGTCTTCATTCCATCAGGCCCAAACTGCTTGAGATTGATATCGCCGGCGACGATCCCGGTTAGCTTTGCTCAGCTCGCCGTTTGCTCGCCGCTGACGAGATCGTAGAAAGTTGGTTTGATCGCATCGCCCTGGACGACCATGACTTCGAAGACGGGCTTGCCGCTGCGGATCTTCTCTCTAACGGCCAGGACCGTACCCTGCGACGACGCCTTCTGAATGATCGCCGGTATGGTTACCTTGGTCATTGACAGGAGCGAGTGATACTGCGCCGAGCGAGCGATGTGCTTTAAGTCAGCGAACACTTCCTTCTTAGGGGCCCAGGTCGCCGTCGTCACGTCGCCGATGTACTCGTTGAAGGAGTTGTCCTCCGCAGCGGTGTCAAAGCCCTTTGCCGAGGTGTAGATCGACAGCATGAGCTTGTCTTTGACCGTTTCGTATTTCGCCTCGATGGGCACTTCAGTTCCCTTAGCCACCTGGTCGATGCCTTGCTGCAGCGTCAGCTTGGCGTCTGGCAGCGCCTTGATCAGGGTTGCCTGATCAGCATCTTCGGCCCAGGCGAGACTTTCCCCCAACGTCGCGAATACGACCGCGATAATGAACATCAGGCCTTTTCTCATCATGTTGAGCTCCACCTTGTACGCGCGAGATTTCGCTTGTGTGGACTGCCTCTCAAATCTGACGGAAGCATCCAAAGTCGCCCGGGGCGGACTTCGATCGAGTCTTTCTGGTCGCGCAACATTGTTGCCGTTTCAGGTCCCTGATTAGTTCCACCGCTCGAACCCTCGGTCGCCTTCGCGGCGCGGCGCGACCACGTTAATCTTGCCCGTCTCTCAGCGCGCCACCACTGAAGAATTTCTGAAATTCCTGTCAGGAAGCCGCCGCAGCGACGAACCGTGGCTATAATGCCGGAGGAACTCTCGACGCGGAGTACACCGTGCGCATTTTGATCATCGAGGACGAAAAGAAGCTCGCGAATGCGCTGCGCGAGGGCCTTAAGGCGGAGCACTATGAAGTCACGATTGCTGCGACGGGAGAGGACGGCTTCTTCCTCGCGAGCCAGCGCTCCTTCGACCTTCTGTTGCTCGATCTCATGCTGCCACGCCGCGACGGCATCGATGTCCTCGCCACGTTGCGCAAATGTGGCAATCAGACGCCGGTATTGGTCCTGACGGCGAAGGACGCCGTCGAGGACAGGGTAATGGGCCTCGATCAAGGCGCCGACGATTACCTTACCAAGCCGTTTGCATTCTCCGAGCTGCTCGCGCGCATTCGCGCGCTGGTCCGCCGGGGGCGCATGGATCAGATTCTCAAGCTACAGCACGAGGATCTCGAGATGGATCTCGTCACACACAAAGTCTCCAGGGGAGCGCATTCTCCCGACCTGACCGCGAAGGAATTTGACTTGCTCGAATACCTCCTGCGCCACAGCGGCAGTGTGGTGTCGCGGGAGATGCTGGCGCGCGACGTGTGGCACGCGACGGCCCGAGCTACACCGCTCGACAACGTGATTGATGTCACCGTCGCACGGCTGCGTCGCAAAATCGACGAACCATCCGAGAAAAAGCTGTTGCACACGGTCCGCGGCGTTGGGTACATGCTGAGCGGGAGGCAAGAATGAGATTCCGCCTGCCAAGCGTGCGTGCGCGGCTTACCCTCTGGCACGCTGGTGTGTTGACGCTCATCGTATGCATTTTTTCCGCTGGCATTCTGCTTTTCGTCGCGACTCGCCTCTATGCCGAACTGGACGCGCAGCTCGACCGAGAGATCGCAACCATTGGTAATATCTATCGCGAGGAACCGGACGAGCTGAAGGATCTCCCTTCCCACTGGGGCATCACACTGTTCCAGGTGGACGAGGCCGGCGACATCCGTCAGCAAACCGAAGCATGGGAGCGAGAAGAACTATCACGCGCGCTGCAGCCAGCTGACTCGGCATCGCCGCAGTCTTGGACGGCTCCGACCGGCCGGCACTATCGCGTCCATAGCGTTTCTGAATCCTCCTATCGCGTAGCCGCCGGGGTTGAGGAAACCTCCTTGCGGGACACGCTCTGGACGCTCGCAGTGATCCTCGCGATGGGTATTCCCTTCGCTGCAGGCCTGGCGATCGCGGGCGGTTACTTCCTTGCCGGCCACGTACTCTCTCCGGTCGGCGCTATGGCGCAGAAAGCCCGGGAAATCACTGCGGAATCGCTCGCCAAACGGCTCCCGGTCGATAACGTCCGGGACGAGTTCGGGCAGCTCGCGACAGTATTCAATGACACGCTATCCCGCCTGCAAGATGCGTTCGAACGGCTGCGCCGGTTCACGGCCGACGCCTCGCACGAGCTACGCACCCCACTCACAGCAATGCGCAGCGTGGGGGAAGTGGCGCTGCAGAATACGCTTGACGCCGTCACGTATCGCGACGTCATCGGCAGCATGCTGGAGGAGGTCGACAGGCTCACGCGGCTAGTCGAGAGCCTTCTGATTCTCACGCGCGCCGACTCGGGAAAGGTCCAACTGGCTCCAGAGGACCTGGACGTTGGAGGGTTGGCAGGACATGTCGTCGATCAGCTCCGCGTGCTCGCTGACGAAAAGCAACAAGAACTCGTGCTTCGAGCCCCGATCCCAGTCCATGCGACGGGAGACGCCGCGCTCATCCGTCATGCCCTCATGAATTTGATACACAATGCGATAAAATACACTCCAAATGGTGGCACGATCACCGTCGGAGTGAATGCAACGGATGGGCGGGCCATAATCGAGGTGCGAGACACCGGACCGGGGATTCCTGCCGCGCATCGGGATCATATTTTCGATCGCTTCTATCGCATCGACCCAAGCCGCTCTCGGGATGAGGGCGGGGTCGGTCTGGGGCTCGCAATCGCTCGCTGGGCGATTGAGGCGAACGGCGGGCATATTGAACTCGTAAGCGAAGGGACGGATGGGAGCTCGTTCCGGGTCATTTTACCGGTTCCGGATGATTCATCCGCAGCCGGCGGGGATCCACAGTTGCCGTATGAACCGCGAAGGGAGAGACAAGAATTCGCATCATCGTGAAATGCGCTGTGATGGTCTGCACCTGCATTCAGGCAAATAGTCGAACCGTAGCCCCTAATTGGAATGGTTGGGCGGTTCTCGCCTTTCAAATCGACTGGATTGTACTCTAAAGCGAGCTGCGAGTCTGGCGGGACAAGATCGTCAATATTTTTCAGGTTGGTCTATCAAGCGGATTTCGAGTCAGATCCTGATCGATTCCGAGTCCCGGGTTGCGCGACATGGCCCAATTCGGAGTCCCGTCGAAGCGGCCGGTTTTGGGGTAGACCGGACATCCGACCGGACCGGCACGTCGCAGAAGGGTCATTCGCGTCATTTTTGGCCAGTGCCCCAGATGTCTGCTTTTCCCTTAACAGCGGCGGAATAGCAGCGTCCGCCGACCGCCGCTTGGGGCCAAAAGCCGACATCAGCCGAGTGGGCATCTTGGCGGGTCCGTCGTATAAGTCAGGCCGAGAGGGCCCCAATACCATGGAGCAAGACAGACCAGTCCGGGTCGAGCGCAGGTTGTCGGCGATATTGGCCGCCGATGTGGCCGATTATTCGCGGCTGATGCATGATGACGAAGAGGCTACGCACGCCAAGCTGACCGCGCTGCTAACGGACGCTGTCTTCCCGGCAATCACCCAACACGGCGGCCGCATCGTGAAAAACACCGGGGACGGGTTCTTGGCGGAGTTTCCAAGTGCCGTCGAGGCGGTTCGCACGGCGATGCTATTCCAGACCCGTATTCATGATCTTTCCATCGGAGACGCTGAAGACAGGCGCCTTCGCTTCCGTGTCGGCATCAATATCGGCGACGTGATTGTTGAGCCGCACGACATTTTTGGGGACGGCGTCAATATTGCGGCGCGTCTTCAAAGCATAGCAGAGCCCGGTGGCCTCTGCATCTCTTCTTCTGCCTACGATTACGTCCGAGGAAAGGTCGGGGTCGAGTTCACCGATCTGGGCGAACAGAACCTCAAAAACATCACGCTTCCGGTCCGGGCCTATGCGGTGGTCCGGGACGGGTCTAGCTCGGCGACACGAGCCGCGCGCGTAAGGCAGGGCGCGCTTTCAGCCCCTCGTCTTTCCATCGTTGTTCTGCCTTTCGCCAACCTCAGCGGTAATCCCGAGCAAGACTACTTCGTCGATGGTGTGACCGAAAGCCTGACCACCGACTTGTCGCGAATCAGTGGCTCAGTCGTCATCGGCCGACACACCGCATTTACTTACAAAGGCAAGGCGGTTGATCTCAAACAGCTCGGACGCGAGTTGAATGTCCGCTACGTGCTGGAGGGCTCTGTGCAGCGTAGCCGCGACCGGCTTCGGGTGAACGTGCAGCTTGTCGACGCCGAAACCGCTAATCACCTGTGGGCCGAGCGCTTCGACAAGCCCGTCGCCGATCTGTTCGACATGCAGGACGAAATCGTAGCTCGGTTGGCCAGCGCGCTAAATGCTGAGCTCATTGCAGCCGAAGCGCGGCGAGCCGAACACTCTGCAAATCCCGACGCGATGGATCTGTATTTCCAAGGCATCGCTTTCGCGAACAGGGGGGCTACCCCAGAGTACATGATGCAAGCGCGCGGCTTCTTTGAACGGGCTTTGGCACTCGACCCCGCTTGTATCGAGGCGCTGGTCGGCCGAGCAAATGTCGATGAGACAATTGCCAGTGCCCTTTTGACGAACGACGACCCCTTCCCACGCCTCGTGGCGGCTGAGGCAACATTGAACAAGGCTCTGTCGCTCGCTCCGCAGCATGCGTTGGCGCACCTCATGTTGGGCATCATCCAAATTCTGACTCACCGTGCAACTCAAGGCATAGCTGAATGTGAACAGGCGTTGGCGCTGGATCGCAATTTGGCACATGCTCACGCTTGGATCGGTCTTGCCAAAATGTTTATCGGTCGTGCCACGGAAACCGAAGCGCACGTCAATGAGGCGCTCCGGCTATCTCCTCGCGATACCCGCTCGTATACTTGGCTCCTGATCGCTGGCCTAGCTAAGCTGCACCTTAACTCCGACAGGGAAGCGGTAGCTTGGCTACGCCGTAGCATTGAGGCCAATCGAAATCATCCACTAGGGCAACTCTGGCTCGCCGCCGCACTGGCGCGGCTTGGCTGGCTGGACGAGGCGAAGACCGCTGCGCGGGCGGCCCTTGCCCTAAATCCGAGTTTTACCATTCGCCGCGTGCGCGCCAACGTACCGAGCGACAATCCGACTTACCTCGCCGGACGCGAGCGCATCTGTGAGGGTCTGCGCTTGGCCGGGGTGCCGGAGGAATAGTGTCCGCTTCGGGTGTGCGCCGTGACAAGGCGGCGCTTTCCAGTGGGTGCAAGTCCCACCCGGCAAACGCTCCAGCCGGAAGCAAT
>NZ_JBVBEF010000097.1:0-28106 GCF_055456055.1 Bradyrhizobium sp. LeoB3 | reverse complement strand
GGTCCTACCCCCGTGCTTTTTGTTGCACGGGACCCACGGGTGCAACCAGCACCCGGCTTTCCCTGCGCCCTCTGTTCGATGAGAGGGCGGAAAGTGACGCAAAGCTCGGGCGCAAAGCGCCGCGAGAATGCGGACTCATATCCTCACGCTATTTGAAACTTGAATCAGAACCCACCCCACGTCGTCCCGGACTTGATCCGGGACCCATAACCACAGGCCGTCGTCGTGTGCTCCGCTGCGACCGCTCGCTCGCGCCACAACACTTCCCTGTGGTTATGGGTCCCCGCTCCCGGGCGCAATTGCGCCCTAGGCGGGGACGACATTGATGCGAGGCGTGAGAGAATCGTAGGATGGGTAGAGCGAAGCGAAACCCATCATTCGTGCCGCTCGCTCCATCGCGATGGGTTTCGCTGCGCTCTACCCATCCTACAGGAGCTCCTACGTCGCCGCCCTCACTTCGGCGCGTAGGCCACGCGAAAATATCGGTTATCGCGGGCAACTTGCGGCGGGCTGCAAACCGCTGCAGGGCAGTTCGCAGCCGCCGCCCCGGTGCGATATTGCGGCAGATGACTGTCGAGCGAATAGACGACGCAAAGCGCGAGGCTGGCCCAGACGGCCGCGCTGAAATAAAGCGACATCCAGGCGATCTCGTCTTTCCAATGCTCGAAATCGTGCGTCACGACCCAGCGCGTGCTCACGTCGTGGAGCCCCTCGAGAAAACCGAGGAGCTTGCTGCCATCGGCAAGACCGGCCTGCCATCGGCTCAAATACATCGGGACGTCGACCGTAATGAGAAAGGCCAGATAACCCGCAATTCCCACGATCGCGACGATGAGGGCGATGCGAACCGGACCGTTGAATTCAGGCAGCAGCCGGCAAAGACCAACCCCCACAACGAAGAAGGCGATCGCCCATATCGAATTCTCGATGGCGTTGCCCAGATAGTTGGTGGACACCACAGCGTACCATGAGAAGCACTCGGCAATGAGGATCAAGGGGACGATCAATTGCGCGGCGTTCAACGTGGTGTCCGCGCCGGTCATTCCGCCCAATTGATTGAGGATGATCGCCCACTGCACGGCAAAGCAGATCTCGGCCACGGTCGCGACCGATCGGCCAACGAAGACGCTCGATAGCCAGGTGTCGACCAGGCAGATACGCTGGACATCCGCGCGCGGCAGCAGCGACCTGAAGGCGCAGCCAAAGACATAGGCCGCGGAAAGCAGGAACATGGACTGGGTGCCGGAGCTGTTGACCAGGCCGTCCGAGGGAACTTGGTGAAACTCGCCGTACAGCAAGAACCAAAGCGCGATGTTGGCGCCGCTGATGAGGGCCAACAGACCCCACCACCGAACCACCGGATTTGGCCGCGCCCGCCACTCCATACTCATGGGGCCGTGCTCCCGCGTAGTCGAACTGACATTCGACGGTAGCAATTCTGTCACAAATCGCAACCTGATTGCGACGGGCTGACGGAGGCTTGACGCTTCTGTGACGCGGTCGACTGGGCGGCGCAACGCGCGGCCAGCCGGCCTCAATGTGACGGAGACACTACCTGCTCGCTCGCAGGCCCGGCGCAGGAAACGCCGGCGCCCAGTTCAACGCCAGCCGCTGGCCGATCGCGATCTCATCGGTCGACATCTTCGAAGCGACCGCGTTGCGGAACCGCGCATAGGTGTCGCGCTCGCGGCCGCTGGTTCGGGCGGCCGCGAGGTTGAGCCACTTATAGGCGAGGATGAAATCCTGCGGAACGCCGTGGCCCTTGTCGTACATCAAGCCGAGCATGGCCTGCGCGAATGGGTTGCCCTGGACGGCCGCGCGGCAATACAGATCGGCGGCGGCGTCATAGGCCTGCGGCGCGCCAAAGCCATGCTCATACATGAAGCCGAGCAGGCCGAGTGCGGTTGCATTCTCGCGTTCGGCCAGCGATGCAAGCTCCCGGAACGCGCTGACGTAGTCGCCGCGATGGAACGCCGCGGTCCCGCGCGAAAGACTGCTGGCCGCGACCGGCGCGGCGGCTGCCGAAAGCGCAAGGGCCAAGAGCGCGAGGAGAAATCGACGCCCGGCGCGGATGCTCAGCATTCTCTGTCCTGCTCAATGGAAGCTGGTCGTGATTGCGGCGTTGGTCGGGGTCGTGGCAATGCTGCCGCGCAATTTCGATCGGAGTTCTTCCGCCACGACGTGAGCGTCGGAGCCGTCGCGAATGATCTGCGGGCGGATGAAGATGATCAGCTCGGTGCGCTGGGTCGAGTTGTTCTGGTGTCCGAAGGCATCGCCGAGGCCCGGAAGCTGGTCGAGCACCGGGATGGCGCTGCGGGTGCCGTTCTGCTGCTCGCTGATCAGGCCGGCCAGCAGCACGGTCTGGCCGTTTGCCACCGATATCTGGCTCTTGACCCGCCGCTCCGACACCGTCGGTGTCAGGCTGTTGGCGCTCGCCGCGGGCACGTTGCTGATCTCCTGCTCGACGTCGAGCCGGACATTGCCATTGACGCTGATGCGCGGCGAGACGCGGAGGATGATGCCGGTGTTGCGATAGTCGATCGTGTTGACGACGGTGTTGTTCGTCGTCAACACCGTCGCGCTTCCGGTCGACACCGGGACGACGTCGCCGACCTGCAGCGTCGCCACCTGGTTGTTGATCACCACCAGCGACGGGTTGGAGAGCACCTTGACGCTGGTCACCGCATGCAATGCATCGAGGATCAGGCTGGGCTGGGTTTCAGATCCGATCAGGAAGTTGAAGCCAGGGAAGGCCCGATTGATGAAAGCGTTGGTGACCGATCCGGCGACGGTGGCCGCCCCGGTCGTCGGGTCGGTAATTGTCGTCGGCGCCGCGGTGGCCTGGGTGTTGAGAATGGAGCCCGTGTTCGGCTTCAACCCGACATTCCGGCTGGTCAGGTAAGCCTGCACGCCATAGGACAACGTATTGTTCAGCGTGACCTCGGCAATCGTCGCGTCGATCGCGACCTGCAACTGCGGCTGGTCGATCTGCACCAGCGTGGATTCGATGATCCGGTAGTTCGCCTGGTCGGCGTAGATCAGCAGCGTGTTGTTGACGGTGTCCGGCGTGATCCGCACGTCCTGCATCATCGGCTGGCCGTTTCCGGAACCGCGGCCGCTGTCGAGCGGAGCACCGCCGCCGTTCTGGTTGGGACTGGCCGGTTGCGCGCCAAGCCCGCCGTTGCCGCCGAGGCCGGGCGTGCCATTCATGGAGAGATTGCCGCGCGAGGCAAAGCCGCCATTTGTGTTTGACCCCAAATTGCCGTTGAGCGAGAGGCGATCCCCGGCGCTTGAAGTTGCCGCTATCCCGGACCCCGGCGCGATCTGGCTGTCGGCACTCTCGGTCAGGCTCGACGACGATCCGCCGACGAACATATCCGTCAACACCCGCGCGATCTGGCGGGCATCGCCGAACTTGACGCGATAGACGTGGACGGTGGTTCGCGCGGTATCGTTTCGATCAAGCCGCTTGATCCAGGTCGCCGCCGTGCGAAGCATGTCCGGCTTCTTGGTCACCACCAGCACCGCGTTGAGGCGGGCAATCGGCAGGAACTTGATGATGTTCTGACTGAGGCCGTTCTCGCCGGAATCTACGATCTTCTCTATCTCGGCAATGATGGGAGCGGGCGAGCCGCTCGATATCGGGAATACGCCGACGGATTGGCCGCGCATCCAGTCGACGTCGAAGCTGAGCACGGTGTCGACGGCGGTGCGGCGCTCGGCCCCGGTTCCCTGAATCAGGATGAGGTTTCGTGTTGTATCCGCGCGCACG
The DNA here is from genome assembly GCF_055456055.1 of Bradyrhizobium sp. LeoB3. Classification (NCBI taxonomy): domain Bacteria; kingdom Pseudomonadati; phylum Pseudomonadota; class Alphaproteobacteria; order Hyphomicrobiales; family Nitrobacteraceae; genus Bradyrhizobium; species Bradyrhizobium sp. LeoB3. The sequence goes on along the minus strand of NZ_JBVBEF010000097.1, from coordinate 24,334 downwards.
GCGCCGGCCTTGGTGGCGAAGCTGTCCATCAGCTTGAGCAGCGTTTGCGCCGACACATATTGTAAAGGCACGACGGAGACGCCGAACCCGGGTTCCGGGTTGCCGCTTGCCGTATCAACCCGGCCGCCGCCGACCGCATCGCCGAGCGGCGTAAGCCGGTAGCCGGTCGTATCGCGAAGCAGCACGACGCCGCTCAATCTCAAGGCATTCTCCAGCACGAACACGATGTCCGACTTCGGCACCGGACGGACCGACACCAGGCTCACCGTGCCCTGCACCCGCGGATCGATGGTGTAGCCGACATGCAGTATGTCGCCGAGGACGACCTTGGCGACCGTTGCAACCGGTGTGTTCTCAAAGTTCAGATCGAAGCCGTTGCCGTTCGCTGTCGGCTGCAGCCGCTCGTCCGACACCGCCGTGACTTCGGATCCCTCATACATGGCCGCGCGAACGCTGCCACTTTGAGCGCCACCAGCACCCGACGCGTTCACCGGTTGCGATTGCCGCGGCAACAGATCGAGCGAACGTACCTTGTCGGAGATGTCGACTTGAGCCGAATCCACGCCTCCGACCGTTGCGGAATTGCAGGATGCCAGCAGCCCCAGCGACAACAAAACAAAGGCGGCAGCAACGCCGCCACGAATCCGTTGGTAGCGGCCCAGCTTGCCTACGCGCACCATTAGTCCTTGCCGTTTCCGACTGGAGGATGTTCGACGATCCGTCCCTGTCCCCTCGGATTATTAGCGAGCCAACATGACAGAAATAAATTGGTTGCGTGATTGTTGCCCTGGCGACCATTCTGCGATGGACGCCGAAGCATGAAAATGAGGCAGCAATTCAGATCGGGGAAGGTAGTCTCAAAGTTTTCTTTAGCGATGAGCAGGCGCCGCATTCGTATGCTTGTCACACTTCGGATCGATAACAACACGCCTGACGTCTGCGCTGCTTCAAATCATGTGACGGAAAAAGACGACATGGCCAGCGATCGGTCCTCGCAGTTCGTCGACTACCTCCGTCAGAACAAGCATTTGACGCCGGTTGATGGTGAGACCGATGCGACGGGTCAGAGCGGCTTCGACCGTCGTCACCACAAGATGTGGGAAATCACCAATCTCTCGCCCGCCGAGTTTGCCGATGAGGCTGCTCGCTTTTTCGAGCTCGGCCGCATGACCCTGCAGGAGATGATGTCGGCCGCGCCGCTCGCGGCGTCGTTCTCGCAGCGCTTCCTGCGCGAGACCATGGTCTATCCGTGCACCACCTCCGATGGAACAATGACGCTCGCGGTCGTCGATCCGAGCGATCAGGCGACGCAACGCGCGGCGCAGATCGTGCTCGGCACCGCCGTCACGGTCAAGATCGCAACCTCGGAGGACGTTGCCGTCGTCCTCGATCAACGACTGAATGTCGATGATGCTGACGCGGCCGGACCGGCGGCAGCGCTGCCGCGCGAGGACGACATCGAGAGCCTGCGCGATCTTGCGAGCGGCGCGCCGGTGGTCCGCGCGGTCAATGATCTGCTTGAAAAAGCCGTCGAACTTCGCGCCAGTGATATCCACATCGAGCCGTTCTCCTCCAGCCTCGTGGTCCGCCTGCGCATCGACGGCCTGCTGCGGCCGGTGGCGGCATTGTCAGGCGTGCTGCCGCAAGCCGTCATCTCCCGCATCAAGATCATCGCCAATCTCAATATTGCCGAGCGCAGGTTGCCCCAGGATGGTGCGGCGCGATTGCGGGCAGGGCGTTCCGATATCGATATCCGCGTCGCGATCATGCCGACGCAGCACGGCGAGTCGGCCGTCGTTCGCATCCTACCAAAGGATCGCGGATTGCTGGTCGTGGAAAAACTGGGCTTCTCCGCATCCGACGAAAGCAAGTTGCGGCAGCTCCTTGCGCTGCCGCACGGCATGATCGTCATCACCGGTCCGACCGGCAGCGGCAAGACAACGACACTTGCGACGATCCTCTCAATCCTCAACGAGCCGACTCGCAAGATCCTGACCATCGAAGATCCGGTCGAATACGAAATTCCCGGCGTCAATCAATCCCAGATCAAGCCCGCGATCGGCCTGACCTTTGCCACCGCATTGCGCTCGTTTGTGCGCCAGGATCCGGACGTGATCATGGTGGGCGAAATCAGAGATGCCGAGACCGCGCATGTTGCGGTCCATGCGGCTCTCACCGGCCATCTGGTGCTGACGACGCTGCATACCGAGACGGCGGCTGCGGCGGTGCCACGCCTGCTCGACCTCGGCGTCGAGGGCTATCTCCTGCGTTCGGTCCTGCGCGGCGTGATCGCGCAGCGTCTGGTCCGGCAGCTATGCGAACGCTGCAAATCAGGACGGACGCTTGGCCCTGCCGATTTCGCCGAGGATCCGCGGCTTGTCGCATTCGGGTTTCGCGCCGGTGAAACGATCCAGGAACCGTGCGGATGCGAACGCTGCGGCGGCAACGGCTATCGCGGCCGGCTCGGTGTGTTCGAGCTGCTCGAAATCTCCAACGAGTTGCGCGAACTGATCGGGGAGAAGACCGACGGACTGAAGATCGATGCGATGGCGATCCGCGCGGGGATGACGACCATGCTCGACGACGGCATCGCCAAGTGTCGCGCCGGGCTGACGTCGCCTGCCGAAATTCTCCGCGTCACGACCGTGCGGTGACCACGTGCCGAATTTCCGCTACCGCGCCCTGACGCAGAACGGCGAGATCGTGAACGGCACGATCAGCGCACCGACGGCCGCCGAGGTCGCGCGCCGGATCGAATATCTGCGGCTCTTGCCGATCGAAACCATTGAGGACAAACGAGCTTCTCCCGGTGCGGGAGGTCTCGGCCTGTTCGGCCGGCCGGGCGCCGCCGAGATCACCACGTTCACGCGCGACCTCGCACTGCTGCTCAAGGCCGGCGCCCGCCTCGACGACGCCCTTGAACTGCTGTCCGGCGATGCCGATGTCGGGCGGATGCGCCCGGTGGTGGCGAAGATCCGGGCGGCTCTCCTCGCCGGCGAGAGTTTCGCCGATGCGGTGGCAGATCATCCGAGCTTGTTTCCGCCGATGTATGGCGCCTTGGTGCGCGTCGGCGAAGTCTCGGGCACGCTCGATTCCGTGCTCGAAATGCTGGGCGCTGAGCGCGCGCGTTCAGAACAGATGCGGCGGAAACTCACCGACGCGATGCAGTATCCCGCCTTTGTATTGGTCGCGGCTTCGGGCGTGATGCTGTTCTTTCTTCTGTTCGTGCTGCCGCAATTCTCGACCGTGCTCGGGGATTTCGGTGCGAAGTCCGATACGGCGCTCGCCTCCTTCATCCAGTTGTCGGATTTCCTGCGTGCCAATGCGACGGCAGCCATGTTGATCGCGACTGCGACCATTGCAGTCGTCTGGTGGTTGTTGCGCCAGGCGAGCGTGCGCGCTGCAATGATGAACGGGCTATCGCAGCTACCCCTCATCGGCAACATCTTTCAGTTCTATCGCGCCAGCCTGTTCTGCCGCAATCTCGGTGTCCTGCTCGGCAGCGGCGTCAATCTCACGGCCACCTTGCGTATCCTGGTTGACATCATGGCGGTGACAGGAAGCGAAGCGAGCTGGACCGCTGCAGCCGATCGCGTCCGGCATGGCGGGAAGTTGTCGGAAGCCCTTGCCGTCGCCAACAGCCTGCCGCCGATGGCGGTCCGCATGCTTCGGCTCGGTGAAGAAACCGGGCAATTGCCGATCCTGTCGGGACGGGTTGCGGAATTCTACGAAGCAAAATTGCAGCGCAGCCTTGACCGTATCGTCGGCATCGTCGGACCGCTCGCGATCATCACGATCAGCACGGTCGTCGGCGGATTGATCGTGTCGGTCATGACGGCGCTGCTGTCCGTCACACAACTTGTCGGCTAAGAGCAAGGGTCACATCATGATGTCGCTCCGGAGTATCGCTGAATTGCTGGCCGCCCGCTTTAAGCATCCGGGCACCCACGAGAGCAAAGAGCACGCTTATCGCGGTCAAGAGGGCTTCACGCTGGTCGAAATGCTGGTTGTGATTGCCATCATCGGCCTGATCATGGGCTTGATAGGCCCGCGTGTGCTCAATTATCTCAGCGAGTCCAAGGTCAAGGCCGCGCGCATCCAGCTGCAGAGCTTCTCGAGTGCACTCGACCTGTTCTATCTCGATGCCGGCCGGTTTCCTTCATCTGCCGAAGGTCTCGCCGCGCTGGTGCAGCGGACGCCGGGGCTCGCCGCCTGGAACGGGCCGTATCTGAAGGGCGGCAATGTCCCGAAGGATCCCTGGAATCACCCTTACGTCTATCGGTCGCCCGGCGAGCACGGTCCCTATGACATCGTCTCCTATGGCGCCGATGGCCAGGAGGGTGGCAGCGGCAATTCCGCCGACATTTCTCTCGAAAAGACGACGGCCTCCCGAGATGAATGACGTCACGCAGCGCGGTTTCACCCTGCTGGAGATGGTGTGTGTGCTCGCCATCATCGCATTGCTCGCTGCCGTGCTGCTGCCGTTCATTCCGCGTCAGACATCGCGGTCGCGGCTGCAGGCCTATGCGTTGCAGACCGCGACGCTCCTGAAAGCGGACCGTAATGCCGCCATCAACCGCAACACCAGCATCGCGACGCTGGTCGATGCGCCGAGCCGCGTGATCCATTCCGGTTCGTCGCGATCGACGGTCCGCATTCCAGAGGACGTACGTTTCGATGCGCTGTTGCCGCAAACCTGCCAACGGCAGGCGGCGCTGTCGACCATTCGCTTCTTCGCCAACGGCAGTTCATGTGGCGGATCCATCGCGCTGACACGGTTCGACGCCGGCTATGAGATCCGCGTCAACTGGCTCACCGGAAGGGTCGAGGTTGTTTCCCGTGAAACCGTCACCAATTGATCGCCCCGACGCGGGCTTCACGATCATCGAGGTGCTGGTCGCGCTGGCGGTGGTGGCGGTCTCCATTATCGCGATCGGCACCGTCATGGCCGGCAACATGCGTGGCGTGCGGGCATTGGAGCAGCACGTGGCGCTGATGCAGGCGGCGCGCACCTTGATGACGGTGGGTGTTCCGCCGCGCGCGGAATTGCAGCAGGGCACCTCGACGGGCCAGGCCGAGGGCTATCGCTGGACCATCGACGTCAGTCCGCTTGGTGACGATTGGAATGTGCCGGGCGCCAATGTGCCATGGACGGCCGAACTGGTGAGGATACGCGTCAGGTCGCCCACTGGCGCGCTATCCGATGTTCGAACCGTACGCTTGATGCCGAGGCCATCAGAATGAGCCCGGCATCGGCAACACGGCGCGCCCATGAGCGCGGATTTACGCTGATCGAGACCATCGTCGCGCTGGCGTTGATGGGGCTATTGCTGTCGGCGCTCGCGAGCATCACCGCGCAATGGCTGCCGAACTGGAACAAGGGATTTGGCCGGATCCAGCGCAGCGAACTGGCTGGGATCGCGCTCGAGCGGATTGCCGCGGACCTGGCCGCAACCGAATTTATTCCCGCCAACCGCGACTCGCGTCGTCCGCTGTTCGACGGATCGGAATTGTCTGTCACGTTCGTGCGGACAGCGGTGGGGCCGAACGCGGGGCCAGGGCTCGACGTGGTGCGTCTCGGTGAAACCAAAGATCGCGGCGAATTCGTCACGGTCCGCTCGCGGACGCGCTTCACGCCGTTGCCCGTTGGGCTGTCGCTGTCGGAACAAACGCATCTCGGCGATCCGGTGGTGCTGCTGCAAGCGCCCTTTCGACTGTCATTCGCCTATGCGGGTCCCGACCATGTCTGGAAAAGCACGTGGCGAAACGAGGACCGGCTGCCGGCAATGATCAAGCTGACGGTGCGTGATGCTGCGAGCCAGCGCGTGCTGTCGGTCTCGACGATCGCGCCAGTCCATGTGCAATTGCCGAGTGACTGCACGAAGCCGGACGGCAAATGCAACGATAACAACGCGCAAGGCGCTACTGAACCGGGGGGACGCGATGACAGTGATCGGCGCACGTAAACCCTCAGGCGAACGCGGCTTCGTCATCGTTGCCGTGCTTTGGATCCTGGCGGCGCTGTCATCGCTCGCGATGGTCTTTGCCGCCTATTTATCGGCATCCACGCGGGCGATCGCCGTCAACGAGACGGCGCTGCAGACCGAAGCCTTGGTATCCGCGAGTCTCGAACTGACGGCCTACCAACTGGCGCTGGCGGACGAACGTACCAAGCCTCCCCACGGAGCCTTCCAATTCCGCATGGATGATGCGAGCGTCCAGGTCGCTTTCATTTCCGAGGCCGCCCGCATTGATCTGAACTTCGCTCCCAAGGAAATGTTGGCCGGCCTGTTTGCCACGCTGGGCGCCCGCAAGGACGCGGCCCTTGAATATGCGGATCGGGTCGTCGGCTGGCGAACCCGTCCCGTTCCCGGTAGCGCGAACGAGGAGGAGGCGCGTTACAATTCTGCCGGCTACTCGCCGCGGCAGGCTCCGTTTGTCCATGTCAATGAATTGGCGCTGGTCGTCGGCCTCCCGGCCGCGCTGGTGGAGCGTGCACTGCCTTTCGTGACTGTGTTTAACGGATCTCCCGATGTCGATCCGGCGATCGCGGCGCCGGAGGTCACCCAGGCGATGCCTGACAAACCTGCGAACAAGCCCAATTCGTTCGCAGATAGTTCGGCCTCGCTGAACCGGCCCCGGCCGGCGTCGCCGTCCGATTCGGGGAAGAACGATGCGTCGACCGCGACGAGTCCTTGTTATCGCGTCAAGACCACGATCCGTTTCCGCAATGGCCGCCGCAGCACTTCGGAGGTCGTGATCGCCATGGGCGACAAGGTCGACCCCTATCGCGTGTTGTCCTGGCAGGATGACATTGCGCCGCGAAACGTCGTTTCTCGTCGCGGGAGCACATGATGGCGATGATCGCGCAGGGCAGGGAGTGGTTCGAGCAATGGATCGCGGCGGTCGCCGGTGCGGTTGACGGCATGACGGACAGGCTGGTGCGTCAGCGCCGCATCCAGCTTGACGAGAATGCTGACGGCACATTCACCGCCAGCATGACTGCATCGAAAGACAATCTGGCTCCGACGATTCTCTCCTTCCGGATCCGGCACGGCGCCCCGGAGCCGACGTTGCCGGCGCAGTGGAGTGCGGTCTTCAAGGGCAGCCGTGTCGAGGTGCAATTGCCATCTGATCATGTCATGACCCGTCTGCTCGACTTCCCAACGCGGGCGGCTGATTTTCTCGATGGCATGATTCGCTCTCAGGTCGACCGCCTGACGCCGTGGGCGGCAGGCGAGGCGGTGATCGGCTGGAGTTCGCCGGTCCCGGTTGCTGTCGATCGGATCGAAGTTGTCTTCAGTGCGACCTCGGCGTCGAAAGTCGATCCGTTGGTGCAGTTGGTGGACAGGTTGGGCGCTGCTTCCGTTGCCATCCATGCGCCGGCCGCCGGCGGCAGCGGCACGCCGGTCCGGGTGAAGCTGCTCGACAAGCGGCTGCGCAGCATGGCGGGACCGAACGTGCGGCGCTTGTTGCGCGTCGCCCTGATCTCCACGGGCGTCGCCGCCGCTGCCTCATTGTTCCTCAGCATCTATCTCGGCGGTTCGCTGCAATCTGAACAGGACGATATCCAGCGGCAGATTTCGCAACGCCGCGCGGCATTGCGGGTTGACGCCAATGGCGTGGCGTCCGGCATCGGTCTCTTGGCAAAGCGCAAGCAGACGACGCCATCGAGCGTGATGGTGCTGGAAGCGCTTTCGCGCGTGCTGCCCGACACGACCTATGTGACCGAGCTGCGCATCGAAGGCGACAAGGTGCAGGTCGTCGGCATGACCCAGGACGCCCCCGCGCTCATCCGCCTGATGGAACAGTCGCCGCAATTCACCCGCGCCACATTCTTCGCACCGACCACCCGCGCGGCGAACGAGTCGGGCGAGCGCTTTCACGTCGAGGCCAATATATCAGCGTATTTTGGATCCGGCTCATGAACGCATCAGCCCGGTCATTGAAGGCAATCAGCACCTCGCCGTTCGTGGCGGCCGCGACCTATATCGGGCTGCTGATCCTGCTGCTGTTCGTGGCCATATCGTCGCTTTCCGATCTTATCGGTCAGCGCAACGAACTCGCCTCGTTGTCGGCGATGCTGGCGCAGTTGGAGGGCCGCACGCCCAGAGCAGGCGGGGCGCCCGGTGAGACGATGCCAGCTGGCTCGGCCTATCTCGAAGGCGCCACGGTCACAGTTGCCGGCGCGACGCTGTTGCAGCGCGTGGCGGGTTCGGTGACCAAATTCGGCGGCAATGTATTGTCGACCCAGCTCGATGTTCCCAATACACCTGCGAAGGCCGGCTTCATCAGCATGGTCGCGAGTTTTGAAATCGAGCAACAACAGTTGCAACAGGTGCTTTACGATCTTGAGGCCGGCATGCCGTTTCTGTTCATCGACCAGCTCGTCGTGCAGACCATCCTCGATGGGGCGAACACGAACACGGGCGAACGCCTGGGCAAGCTGCGCGTTCTGCTGGGCGTCTCCGGACAGTGGCGGGGGGCCAAGTAATGCGTTTGGCAGTCATCGTCATGAGCTTCGCGTTGTCGGTTCAATCCATGGCGGCGGCTACGCCTGACGCATCCGGCGATGCACTCGATGCTGGGCTATTGGATGACACACGGCTCGGCGGACCCGTCCTGACATCTCCGCCGCCTTCCGAGCCTGTCACGACAGTGCGCGCGGTTCCACCGCCGGCGGCGCCGGTCCGGCAACTCAGCGCCAATCCGTTGTGGGGCATTCCGCTGACGCAACTATCCCACACGCGCGAGCGTCCGGTGTTCTCGCCCTCACGGCGGCCGCCGCCCGTCGCTGTCGCCGAGCCTGTCGTCACCAAGCCGCCGCCGCCGCGGAAGAAGGAAGTCGAACCCCCGCAACTGTCGCTTGTTGGCACCATTGCCGGAGATGACGAAGGCTTCGGCATCTTCCTGGATCAATCGACCAATGCTGCATTGCGGCTGAAAGTCGGCGAAGATTTTCAGGGCTGGAAGCTGAGTGCGATTCGCGGGCGGGAAGTCACCATGGAAAAGGACGAGCAGGGCGCTGTGCTCACACTGCCGCCGCCGGGCGGCGAGGGTGGTGGCGAGGTTCATCTCGTCCCGGTGAGCACGATCAGAACGCCATTGGTGACACGACGTTAGCTAATTCAGAACCATCGCTGGAAAGCCGGCGTGAGCAGCAAGCCGAGGGCCAGAAACGGGCCGAATGGCATCGATGTCTGGCGCTTCATCTGGCGTCCGGCGAGTTGCAGACCGCCCGCTGTCGCGAGCGCGGTCAAGGTGGCAATCAACAGCAACGTTGGAATGCCGGTGACGCCGATCCAGGTCGCGGCGGCTGCGAGAAACTTGACATCGCCAAGCCCGAGCCCCTCGGTTTGTCGTAGCAGGAAATAGAGGCGTCGCAGCAACAAGAAGATGACAGCAACCGCGGCGGCTTCACCGAGCGTCTCTAAGCCTTCTGTCTGGTTCCCAAAGACCATCGCTTGCGCAACGCCAAGCATCGCAATCGTAAAATTCAACCCATCCGGAATGATACCGTGACGAAAGTCGATCAGCGCCAATGCGCAGCACACCACGCTAAGGGCGATATAGAATCCGAGGAACTGCACAGATTCATTGGCGATTGGCATGAGCGCTACGATGAATGACGAAATGTGTGAGTGCTTACCAGAATTTCGTTCACGATCAGCAGCTCAATTTTCAAGCAACCGCACAAGTACGGAGCGGCCTTTCGGGAATGTGATCGTCGAAAAAACTCTTCACAGCAGAAAACCGCAACGTGCAATCAGTCTGTCACAAAACCGCATAGGAAGCTGACAATATTTCCCGTCGCTGCGAGCGATAGCTGATGCGTGAATGACGGTGAATAAGATGCGAGTGGCGACATGCCTTGCCTTGCTGGTGACGTTGATCGGTGTGCGTTCCGCAGACGCCGGAGTTCTTGATGAAGGCGCCGAACGCTATCGGCCTTACATGATCGAAGGGATTGATAGCGCGCTGGCGGGTGCACAAGCGCTGCGTGAAAGGGCTGCAGCAGGGGATCTCGGGGGCGCGAAGAAAGCCTGGATCTCGGCTCGTGCCGGCTGGGAGCGCTCCGAAGTCTTCACGACCGGCTTTGTACCCGAGCTTGACGCGAAGATTGACGCGTGGCCGAGCGCCGACAGCGGGTTCCATGCCATCGAAGCGAAATTGTTCGGCGCCGGCCAGACCGACGTCGACAAGGATGCTGCCGCTTTGGTCGAAGATCTGAATAATCTGCACGTCAAGCTCAAGGACATGCGGCTCACGCCGCAGGGATTGCTGGATGGTACGGCGCGCCTCGCTTACGAAGTCGGGGAAAGCAAGGCCGATGGTGGCGAATCCCGCATCAGCGGCACCTCGCTCGACGACATGCGCAACAACATCGCCGGCATCGACTTCGCCTACCACACGATTTTCTCCGCCGCCCTCAACACGGCGGACGGCAAGCTCGATGAAATGGTGACGAATCGGATCGAGCTGCTTGAAGCGATTGTTGCGGCGCCCGACCTGCCGCATGTCGATATCCCGCGGTTGCGCCGCGCCAGCGAGGAACTGGTGGTGGCGCTGCAGACTGCTTCGGCAAAGCTTGGACTGCAACGGCCGACGCTGGAGGCCCAGGTGCGATGAACTCGCCTTGGTTGCGGCTGACGGCGCTTGCGTCCGGTCTGCTTGTCGTCGCGTCGCTTGGACGCGCGCTGGCTTTTCCCGTCGACGGCAATCAGACTGTCCTGCCGACAAAAACCGAGCTGAACGAGGATGCGCTCGACAAGCCGCGCGAGGTGTTCCAATCGGAACGCGCCGGCGCGAAGTCGTATATGGTGAATCTCGGCGACCTCGCGTTCAATTCGCCGTCGATCCTGGGCGAGGTGGCACGGCAAGCCGGCGTGAGCTGCGGCACCTGTCATGTCAACGGCGTCGGAAACGCCAAGTTCTTCATGCCGAAGATGTCGACGCGGCCCGGAAACTTCGACGTCACCGGCCCCTTTTTCAATCCGAAGGCGAACAATCTCGTGCTCGATCCGGTGAGGATCCCGAGCCTGCGCGGTGCGCGCTATCTCGCGCCGTACGGCAGCGACGGGCGATCGGCTTCGCTGCGCGACTTCATCCACAACGTCATCGTGAATGAGTTCGCCGGGCCCGAGCCGTCGCCGGCGATCATCGACGCCATCGTCGCCTATGTTCAGGACATCGACTTCCTGCCCAATCCGAGCCTCGGTCCCGGTGGCCGGCTGGTTGGCAATGTCAGCGAGTCCGAACGTCGCGGCGAAGCCTTGTTTTCCAAACCATTTCCGCATGATCCCGGCTTGAGCTGCGCCGGTTGTCATGTCCCGTCAGTTGCCTTTGTCGACCACCAACAACATGACGTTGGCTCCGGCGGTCTGTTCAAGACGCCGACCCTGCGCAACGCGGATTTCAACGCACCCTATTTTCACGACGGCCGCTTCGACAGCTTTGATCAGGTCGTCGATCATTTCGACCGCGCATTCGATCTCGGCTTGTCGTCCCAGGACAAGCGCGACCTCGTGGCCTATCTCACGGCGGTCGGCGATGGCGTGCAGCCCTATGAACGCGATGGCGCCGGCGCGACGCTGAAGGAAATCAATGACTTCAACATGGTGCTTGCGACCGCGATTCCCTCGGGCGACAAGGCGATCGTCGCGCTTGCCGTGGACACCATCGGCCAGGAGCTGCGTGAGCTCACTGAGCGATATCCCCATCGAAAGAACACCAGCGTGTCGGGCGGCGAGCAGCAGCGGGTTTCGGCGCGCAACAGTCTCAAGGAACTCGTCCTCATGCTGCGGCGAATCGACATCGCCGTAAGCGAAGGGCGCAATGCCGACGCCGCGACTGAGTTCAGGAACTATCGCTATCTCATGGCCGCGGCTGTTCCTGCGCTGCTGGCAGGCGCGGAGCCATGGTCGCTGTTCAATCAGGATGTGCATGATCAGCACTACGCGACGCTGCGCCAGGTGATGCAGTCGAAACATCTATCTCACTAGGTCGCTGCTGCGTTGCGCGAATTTGTCTCCGCAGAAATTCTCGCGCGATAGCATCGCGCATCACTTCCAAAACTCCTGAGCCCTTGTCGCGCGATGCGAATGCATCGGTCGCGATGCATGCATCGCGGCATTGGACGCTACGCAGAAAATTTTTGAGCGAGTCAAAATTTCTCGCGCGCTTTCACAGCAACGATAAGCGTGCGTCATGTTGCCGCATTAGACGATGTGTCGCCAACCACAACCTTTGGAGTCGATAATGACTTTCAATCATAAGAAGAACTGGCGAACCACCACGGCACTTTGCGTCATCTCAACAGTCGCTGTCGCAACAGCCGCTTATGCAGCACATTATCCCGGCGGCCGAAGTGATTGGGACAAGCGCTCGCATCACAATCATTTCGCCCATGACAATCAGGGCAACGATCACGACGGGAACGGTCACCACGGTGACAACGGTCACGACAACAACGGCCACCATGGTGACCACGGTGACAAGGACAATGATCCGGCTGACAAAGTGAAGACCGCATCGCCGATCAAGCACGTCATCATCCTGATCGGCGAAAACCGCGGGCTCGACCACACGTTCGGAGTGTACAAGCCGAAGGGCAGGGGACAGACCATCTCCAACCTGCTGTCGAAGGGCATCGTCAACGAGGACGGCTCGCCCGGTCCGAACTTTGCGCAAGCTCAGCAATACTCGGTCGCCGCGCAGTCCTCTTTCTATGTTGGCGCACCGACGATTGCGAAGTCGCCCTACAGCGCGACCAACACGATGCCGCAGCCGAACACGGCCGGAACGCCCACCGCGCAGAGCGACACCGGTGCTCCGTTCAAAACGATCGCCGAAGCCAGCGTCGAGAAGGACATGGATTCGAGCGATCTGGATATCCTCACGACCGGCTTCAGCGGCCTGCCGACTGGCGCTCTTGATACCCGCGTTCCCGGCGCTGGTCACTTGACCGGACCGTTCGCGCTGCAGGGTGAGCAGATCAGCGACGACGACTACACCGGTGACACCACGCATCGGTTCTATCAGGACTGGCAGCAGGAGGATTGCAGCGCGGCCAGCGTGACCAAAGCCAACAACTCCGGTTGCCTCAATGATCTGTTTCCGTTCGTGATGGCGACCTACTCGGCGTCCAACAAGAGCATGGCCAACTCGATGGGCTTCTATAATGCCCAGCAAGGGCAGGCCTCGATCCTAAAGATGCTGGCTGATCGCTTCACGCTCGGTGACAACTTCCATCAGTCGTTCCACGGCGGCACCGGCGCTAACCACTTTATGCTCGGGACCGGCGACGCAGGCTTCTGGAGCGACGGCAAGGGCAACCCGACCACGCCGCCTGCTAACCTGATTGCAAACCCGAATCCGATGTCCGGAACGGTGAACCGCTATACGGTGGACGGCAACTTCAGCGATTGCTCTGATGTGGCGCATCCCGGCGTCAAGCCGATCGCGACCTATCTGAACAATCTGCCGTATGCGGCCGAGCCGAACTGCAAGCCCAACCACTACTACATGCTCAACAACACCAATCCGGGCTATCTGCCGAACGGTGCGCTGGCGGGCGGAAGCAGCATGCCGCCGTCGTCGGTGCGGACCATCGGCGATGCCCTGATGGAGAAGAAGATCTCCTGGGCCTTCTACGGTGGTGCGTATAATGACGCCGTGGCGCTTTCGAACGCAGCGGTTGCCGCCAACCCGAGCAATCCGGATCTGAACGCGGCCGCGCTCGCCGATCCGGCCCACGCGCTCGGTGTGGCTTACTGCCAGATCTGTAATCCGTTCCAGTATGCGACCTCCATCATGGCCAACCCGACCGTGCGTCAGGCTCACATCAAGGACACTGCCGATCTGATCACGGCGATCCAGGACAACAAGTTGCCTTCGGTGTCGTTCGGCAAGCCGGACGGTCTGCTAGACGGCCACCCGCAAAGCTCGAAGGTCGATCTGTTCGAGGCCTATGTGCTGAATGTCTTGAACGCGCTGGACAACAATCCGGAGCTCAAGGCGGAGACCGCGGTGTTCATCACCTGGGACGAAGCCGGCGGCTACTGGGACTCGGGCTACATCCAGTCGATCGATTTCTTCGGTGATGGACCGCGTATGCCGATCCTCATCCTGTCGCCCTATTCGACCGGCGGCAAGATCTACCACAACTACGGTGACCACGTTTCGTTGCTGAAATTCATCGAACGTAACTGGAGCCTGCAGCCGCTGACGAACCGCAGCCGCGACAACCTGCCGAATCCGACATATTCGAGGAACAACGAGTATGTGCCGACCAACAGCCCCGCGCTCGCTGACATGTTCGATGCGTTCGATTTCAGCAAGCCGGTTGCACTGTCCTATACCGAGTAGCTGAGCAGCGTTCCAAGAACGACTGGTCTGAAGATGGTGCCGATCGAGCCAACGGTTCGGTCGGCGCCACCGCATTTTTGTGCCGCCGAGGTTTTGCCGATGGATCGAGATCGGATGCTGGGGAGCAAGAGGCTGCGAGCATGCCTGCTTGCCTTGGTCGGTTCGGCGCTTGCCGGCACCTCGGCCGCGGCGCAGCAGTTTTCCGCGGACCTTGTCGCGAGACAAGGTGAGACGATCGTGCGCGTGGGAAGCCTGCGCGTGTCCGAAAGCAAGGTGAGGATCGAGACAGCCGATTTCGCCGATGGCTTCTTTCTGGTCGATGGGGCGAAGCCTGCGGCCGCTTTCGTGCGCCCGCGCGCGAAGGTGTTCATGGACGCAAGGCAGTCAAGTCCGCTGACGCAAATGTTTGTCCCGGTCGATCCCGATGAACCCTGCCGGCAATGGTGGGCGATGGCATCGCTGGCGGCGCCTGTGGAGCCCGATAATTGGCATTGCGAGCGCGACGGAGAGGGAACAGTCGGAGATCGTAAGGCGGACGTCTATCGGATCGTTGCGGCTCCCGGCGGCGGCTTTGTCGGGTGGATCGACCGTGAGCGCAAGTTTCCGGTGCAGATCAAGACCGGGGACGGAACGATGATCGCCATCGAGAACATCCGCGACGAGCTGCAGCCGGCGCAAGCGTTCGAAATTCCCTCTGGCGCGCGCAAATTCGATCCGCGGGCGTTGATCGATCGTATCAGGCAGAGCGATGTATGGGTCGCTCCGCCCGCCTCGGAGTGACCGGTCACTGCGCTTGCTTGGCTGTCGTTTGCAGCATCCGTCCAAGCGCCGCATAGTGCGACTGGTGGACGTTGGCGTTGAACAGCGACCACGGTTCGGCTTTCTTCAAGGCGACGGGGACGTCGAAGGTGGCGAGCGTCGAGAACCTCTCGTATTCGGCCATGGCCTCGTCGAGATGGCCGGCAGCGACCGCAAGATCAATCCGGCGCAGGCTGAGCACCAGGCCCTTGACGGCGGTGCGCGCCGCAAGCCGCTCCTCCTGGCCCCCGATCGAAGCATACCTGATATCCGGAATATGCTCGGTCAATTCACGCAATTCAGCGCCTACGCCCGTGACGGCCAGCGACACCACGGCTGTATCCGCGGCGGGGATGGCGAGCTCCAGGACGCTCGCGAGCTCACGCACTTCCTTCATCCGGATCGCCACGCCGTCCTTGTCGAACGGGCGGTCGCCGTCGCCGACCGCAGTCAGATATGCGACGAGATCCTGCGTGTCCTGAGAAGAGAGACCGAGCTCGAAGATGCGGTCGAAATGTCCGACCACTTCTTCATAGGTGTCGTAGCGGCCATCGTGGAAGTAGGGCGCGTTGAAGTTGGCGTTGAGCAAGGTCGGTGTTTTCACCAGACCGCCTGAGCCCACGTCATGGCGGGCCTGGTCGGTGAAGACACCCGTTGGAACATGGCAGGTGGCGCAGTTCAGTTGGGGCTGGTGCGGAAACGGCTTGAAAAACAGTTGCTCGCCGTGGCGCTCGGCGGCGCTTGCTTGTGCGCTAAGCATGCCGCCGGGCGAAAGCCTGGGATTGGGGAGAAAATCGATGTCGTTGATGTAGGCGACAAGGCCGTCCAGGACGGAATCGCTCGGTCGCGGCCCCTGAAACTCGTTGACGATGACGTTATATATAAAGTCGCGCAGCGAGGTGATGCGGCCGTCGTGCCCGTAGGGCGCCAGGAAGCGCGCGCCGCGCAGGCTGGGGATCCGGACCGGATCGAGAATGCTGTTGAATGCTTTCGGATTGAACATCAGGCTGGTGGTGTCGAAGGTGCCGGGGCGCGAGGAGGCGCCGGGAACGAACAGCTTCGGATTCGATGTCCCGTTGACGTGACAGGTGCCGCAGCTCATTTCCGCCTGCCGCGCCTTGCCGCCCAGGATGGAAGGCGAGTTGAATGCGAGATCGCCAAGATTGACCAGGTAGGACTTGCGCCCGCCCATGGCTTCCGAGTGGAACAGTTCGCGCGGTTTCGCCAGCACTTCCTCGGAAAATTCCGTCCCGGTCGGCAAGACCGTCTGATCGCCGCCCAAAGGAAACGCCTCTGTCCGCAAGGGAATGAGCGCTGCAACAAGCGCAATCAGCACGATCAAAGCGCACGAAGTGGTGCGATGCGCGGCAGCCGCGCCGTCTCGGCGCGAGCGGCACGCAAGAATGTCCCTGGTCATCACGACAAAGCCCCTGCAGCAATTGGTTGGGTGGTCTGTGAACAGCAGATGTCGCACGGATGACAGTGTCCCTGCTGGCGAGACCGCAGCTGGACTGGATAGACAGAACTTGTCGTCGGTTTGATGACGATCAGATGGCAGAGCACACCTCGATATCCGTCTAAGCATGGAGCTGACGTCTCAGCGTGCGCGCGACTCCTTGCATTGTCGGAAAACAGTCATCGGATCGAAATGTGCGGCAGATAGCCTCACCTTGTTTCATTCCATCTTTGCTCTCAGGGGAGAAAACCATGCGGCTTTGGGGAGCCATTCCCGCGCTCACATTGGCTGTTGGTGCGATCGCTGTCGCGCCGGTGGCCAAGGCAGAGAATCTCGTCGACAAGATCGTCGACCAGTTCAAGCACGACAAAGGCGACGACTTCAAACATCATGACCATGGTCATGATCACGGTCACCATGACCATGACAGTCTGCTGAAGGCATACAAGCACGTCGTGATCATCTATCAGGAGAATCACAGCTTCGATAACCTCTACGGCCACTGGGGCGACGTCGGTCGTGACAACATCAACGCCGTTTCCGACGCCGATCAGCCGCACACACTGCAGGCCCGCCAGGACGGCAAGACGGTCTACACCTGCCTGTTGCAGAATGACGTCAACCTGACCTCTCCCTCGCCGTTGCCGACGAGCTGCACCGACAATGGAAGCTCGGTCGCCATCCTCAGCGCCTTCAAGAACAAGCCGTTCGAAATCAACGACTTCATTCCGACGTCGGCAACCACCTGCCCGAAACCGATCGGCGCTTTCGCGTCTCACGGCTTCCTCAACGGCACCGGTCTGCCCGGCGGCTGCACGGAGGACATCGTGCATCGCTTCTACAGCGAGCAGTATCAGATCAATGGTGGCCGGCAGAACCGCTACATGACCGGCAGCGATGCTGCGGGTCTCGTGATGGGCTATTACGACACCAAGAAGCTGCCGATCTACCGCTATCTGCACGATCGCGGCGCGCCGAATTACGTCATCGCCGACAGCTTCTTCCAGGGCGCCTTCGGCGGTTCGTTCCTTAACCACCAGTTCCTGGTCGCGGCCGCCGCTCCGCAATTCGTCGGCGCATCCAACGACGGCAGCGCCACCGACCTGCACTCCATCGTCGACGCCAACGGCATGCCGACCAGCACGCCGCTTTACGCCCCGCTTTCCACGGTGAAGGATGCGCAACTGACGGCCAAGTGCAGCCAGGCTGGTTTGCCGGCCGGGCTCGCCTGCGGCGACTATGCCGTCAACACCACCCAGCCATTCTATCAGCCCTATTCGCCCGGCACGGCGGATGCCCGGCGCCTGCCACCGCTCAACACGCCCAGCATCGGCGACAAGCTGTCAGCCAAGCACGTCGACTGGGCCTGGTATTCGGGCGGCTGGTCGAACGCCAATGGTGACGTCGGAGCTTCGGGCTGGACCAACGGAAACGGCACCACCTGCACCGACCCGAACCATCTGCCCACGGCGGTCTTCCCCAATTGCGCCGACGTGGACTTCCAGTTCCACCACCAGGCGTTCAACTATTTCGCCAACTACGCACCCGGCACGAAGGCCCGCAAGGATCATCTGAAGGATGAGGCAGAGTTCATCCAGGCGGCAAAGAACGGCAGGCTGAAGGACGTCAGCTTCATCAAGCCGATCGGTGAAGAGAATGAGCATCCTGGCTATGCCAGCGAGGCCGAAGGCAGCCAGCATCTGGTTGACCTGGTCAAGGCGATCACCGAGGGGCCGGACGGCAAGGACACCCTCATCATCATCACCTATGACGAGTTCGGTGGTCAGTGGGATCACGTCCCGCCGCCGCCCCACAATCGTCGCGGCGATGACGCGAAGGCTGCGGACCAGTGGGGACCTGGCACCCGTATCCCCGCGCTCTTGATCTCCAAGCGCTTCGAGAAGTCGGGCGTCGCCCACGAGGATTACGACACCACCTCGATCCTCAAGCTGCTCGAGAAGCGCTTTGACCTCGATCCCGTCGTGACCCGGCCGGTGCGCAACCTCGCAGTGGCGCTCAAGGCCGGCGATTCCGATCGGCATTGAGGAGAAGCAACAAGGCGAGCTGGCCCGCATCTCCGTCAAGAGCGGGCCAGTTGATTCAGGTTCTGTCGGTGCGATGAATTCTTTCACGCCTCGCGACCCCCGCAGGATGGCGTCCTCACGAAGCGGGGACCCATAACCACAGGGAGGTGCTCTGGCGCGAGCAAGCAGTTGCAGCGGAGCACATCACAAAGTCCTGTGGTTATGGGTCCTGGGTCAAGCCCGGGGACGACGCCGTCATTGCGAGCGGAGCGAATCAATCCATAGCGCCGCAAGCGGAAAAATGGATTGCCTCCGCCGGTCGACAATCCAGACGACGCTTTCAGTGCTGCAGCATCAGCTCGCTCAGCCCGCGGGTCATCGCGGCAAGATCGAGCGGCTTCTCCCATAGCTGGATGTTTTCAAATTCCGGGTCGATCGCGCTTCTGTCATAGCCGGTCGTGAAGACGAACGGGATGCCTCGGGACCGCAACGCATGTGCGACCGGGAATATCGACGCATTTCTGAGATTGACGTCGAGCACTGCGCCGTCAACCGTCCGAAGTCCATTCAGGATGGCCAGCGCATCCTCGACATCGCCGAACGGCCCTTCGATCTCGGCGCCGAGCGCCCGGCACGCGCGCGCGATATCGTCGGCGAGGAAATATTCGTCTTCGACGACGAGGATGCTGCGTCCGGTCAGGACGCCGCTTTCGCGAAGAAGGACAGGTGCTGCCATCATGCCTCGAGCCTCCTTCGCCGTCCGAATCCTATTGAGGTTAGGAACATAAGGCGAAGCCGCGCCTTGTCGTAAACACTCCAGAGTACGACGGGTTCCATGGTCAACCGCGACATTATCGTCATCGGGGGCTCTGCCGGCGCGACGGCGCCGCTGAAGGACATTTTGAGCAGGCTGCCGGCCAACCTGCCCGCCGCGCTGTTCATTGTGCTGCACATCCCGGCCCAGGGGATTGGAGTCCTCTCGACCGTGGCAAGCGCGGCCGCCAAGCTGCCCGTTCGCCAAGCGGAAAACGGCATGCTCATCGAGCATGGCAATATCTATCTCGCACCGCCGGACCATCATCTGCTGGTGTTCAGGGATCATATGATGTTGGGCCGCGGCCCGCGCGAGAACATGGTGCGTCCGGCGATCGATCCGTTGTTTCGCTCCGCCGCGCTGCACTACGGACCGCGAGTGATCGGCGTCGTTCTTAGTGGATTTCTGTCCGATGGGGGGGCCGGGCTGAACGCGATCAAGCGCTGCGGCGGCTTCGCCCTGGTGCAGGACCCCAAAGACGCCACCGCCGACGAGATGCCGCTGCGCGCGCTCGAGGCGACCACTGTCGACCTCTGCGTCCCCGGGAGGCGGATCGGCGACGTGCTGTCCGACCTGGTTCGAGAGGCGCCGGGTGCCGCGCTGCCGATCCCGCCGGAGATCCGGCTGGAAGTCGAGATCGCCGCAGGTGAGCGCATCGGCAGCGACAGGCTGTTGCCGATTGCCGATCCGGCGTCGCTGACTTGCCCGAGCTGCGGCGGCGTACTTTCCGAGCTCAACAATGGTCATCCCTTGCGTTTCCGCTGCCAGGTCGGCCATGCCTTTACCGCCGATGTGCTGGCCAAGGAGCAGGAAGGCCGGGTTGACGAAGCCTTGCGGGTGGCGCTGCGGATCATCGAGGAGCGCGCCGAACTGGTTCACCGCATGGCGCTTGATGGCCGCCAGAGCGGCCGGGCCGCGGTAGCCCAAATGTACGAGGCGCGGGCGGCGGAATATCGCGAATATGCCGACATGATCCGGCGCGTCGTGCTAAAGTCGCTGGACCCGCGGCCTTCCAAAGCTTAGGCGGTGCCAATGGTCATATCGCTTGCCGAGCGTGCCGAAGAGCTCAGGGCGGAGCGGCGTGTTCTGCTCAAGGCCGACGGCGATATCGAGGAAGGCTTAAAACGGCTCCAGAACCAGCAGGATCTGCTGCTCGATCTGCAGGCTGCCGGTCACGATACGACGCAGGCCGAACGCCTGGTCGTTCTGCTCGAGCAGACCCTGCTGCAATGGGAGCACCATCGCACGCTGATCGAGCAGCGCATCGCGTATCTTGAGAATGAGATCTATCCGCTGTCGATCAAGGGGACGTGAGGCGTGCAGGCTTCGTGATCAGGCGCCAAGCCCGAGCGTACGTCGCACTGCTGCAGCGCGCTCTGCCTCCGGCGACAGCTCGCGGTCAGCCGCCGTTGATCAGGGGGTGAGTTCTTCAGGACGTTTCCGGGTTCCGGAGCCGCCAGCGCCGGTATGCGCGTTCTTCGGAGGCTATGCGTAGGGACCTCATGGCGCCGGGCGACCAGATCGCACTCTCGCGCGTTATTTCGCCGTAATCTCTGTTGGGATAGTGTCAAATTCTGCTATGTGCGTGGTTTGGCACGCTAAATCAGGCCCCTGACAGAACAACGAGAGCCGCCGCCCCATGAGTGAACCCGGATCGGAACCAGCGGATGGCCGGCGTCGGGCCAAGGCGCCGTTGATCATCGGCGTCGGCGCGTCCGCCAGCGCGATGGATAGTATCGAGCGTTTCTTCTCGAAACTGACGCTGAATTCCGACCAGACCGTCGTGTTGGTGTTGCAGCACCGTGAGGCGTTCGACGAACGGCGGCTGCGAGAGATGCTGCAGCGTTCGGAAGGCACCAAGCTTTCCGAAATCGAGGACGGCGCCGCGATCGAAGGCAGCACGATCTATCTCTGCCCCGCCAACAGGATCGTCAGCATCCATGGTGATCGACTGGCGATCCGTGCGGCCGAGCAGGCGCCGGGCGAACGCGCTACGGTCGACAGCTTCCTGGTATCGCTCGCGGAAGAACGGGCCGAGGAGGCGATCGGCGTCGTCCTCGCCGGAACCGGCGGCGACGGGACGCTGGGTGTGGCGACCCTGAAGGACCACGGCGGGCTTGCCATCGCCGAACGTGTCGCCAGCGATCATGCCGACCCACACGTCGACAGTAACAATGCGGCCGCAATCGCCGATTTCGTGCTGCCGCCTGACGACATTCCCGAGCACATCCAGGTCTACGCCCGCCATCTGCGGCGGCTGGAGGAGAGGCAGGGATTTGACGAAATCCTCGCCGCCGCCGCCAGTTCGCTGTCGCGTATCGCCGACATCCTGCGCAATAAGACCGGTAATGATTTTCACGGCTATAAGCAGAACACCTTCCTCCGCCGGGTGCAGCGGCGCATGCAGGTGGTGCAGATCGACGAGATCGCCGCCTATGTCGATTACTTGAGACAGGACAAGGATGAGGCGCAGCACCTGTTCAATGACCTCCTGATCGGGGTCACCGAATTCTTCCGCGACAAGCGCGAATTCGAGGTGCTGGAAACCCAGGTGATCCCGAAAATTTTCGAGAACAAGGCTGCGGGCCAGCAGGTCCGCGTCTGGGTGCTGGGTTGTGCCACCGGGGAAGAGGCCTATTCGATAGGCATCCTGCTTCGCGAGTACATGGCCAAGCTCGACTCGCCGCCGCAGGTGCAGATCTTTGCCACCGATATCGATGGGCGCGCGCTTGCCGCGGCCCGGGTCGGTCGCTATCGGACCACTATCGAGGGCGACATGTCGCCGGAGCGGTTGGCGCGCTGGTTCGTCCGCGAGGGCGACACCTATTGCGTGGTGAAGGAGCTGCGCGAGATGTGCATCTTCTCGCAGCATAACGTCATAAAGGACGCGCCGTTCTCGAAGCTCGATCTGGTGTCCTGCCGCAATCTCCTGATCTATCTGAACGCCGAGCTGCAGAACCGGGTCATTCCCCTGTTCCACTTCGCGTTGCTGCCGGACCGCTTCCTGTTCCTCGGCAACTCCGAGAACGTAACGCGGCATCCAAAACTGTTCGCGCCGGTGGATCGTCGGGCACGCATCTTCAAGAAGCTCGAGACCGGCACCCGCCTGCCGCCCGAATTTCCGATCACGACGGCGGCCGGGCGCGCGACCGTCGAAGTCCCTCCGGTGCGATCCGTCGGTCCCGATGTCGGGCTGGAGCGCCGTGCCCAGCGCATCGCCGAACGCTACGCGCCCGCCTATGTCATCACCGACGAGAATTTTCAGATCCTGCATTTCTCCGGCCGCACCGGCCGCTATATCGAGCCGACCGCGGGTGCGGCGACGCTCGACCTGCTCAGTCTCGTGCACCGCGATCTCCGGCTGGAATTGCGGACCGCGCTCGGCCGGGCCGCCGAAACCAAGGAGACGGCGCATGCCGAGCAGGTGCAACTCGGCGTGAACGGCCATCGCATACTGGTCGATATCACCGTCGAGCCGATTCAGGAACGCGCTGCCGGCCACCGCAATTTCGTCGTGCTGTTCAAGGACGGTCCGCTCCGCGTCGTCGATAGCAAGGAGCATAATCCCAACACGCTGGTCAGGACCGAGCACGTCGAGCGGCTTGAGAGCGAATTGCGGGCGACGCGCGAGCGTCTGCAGGCCACCATCGAAGAGCTCGAAAGCACCAACGAGGAACTGAAATCCTCCAACGAGGAATATCAATCGCTGAACGAGGAATTGCAGTCGGCGAACGAAGAGCTGGAGACCTCGCGCGAGGAGCTGCAGTCGGTCAACGAGGAGTTGACGACCGTCAATGGCGAGCTGGCGCACCGCGTGCAGGACCTGACGCGTGCCACCAGCGACCTGAAGAACTTCCTCGAGAGCACGCAGATCGCGACCGTGTTCCTGGACAATGACCTCAAGGTGATGAATTTCACGCCGGCGATCACCCAGGTGCTGCACCTGGTCGACACCGACGTCGGCCGGCCGATCGCACATATCAAGGCGCGGATTCCGATCGAGGAGCTCTACGACGAGGTCCGCCGCGTACTGCGCACGCTCGCCAGCGCCGAGCGCGAACTAAGCGCGCCCGACAGCGGCACGCGCTACATCGTCCGCGTCCTGCCGTACCGGAGCATCGACAATTTCATTGCCGGCGTCGTCATCACCTTCATCGACGTCACCGCGATCACGCGCGCGGAGGAACGGCAGCGGCTGCTGCTCGCCGAGCTTCAGCACCGTGTCCGCAACACGCTCGGCGTCGTCCGCTCGATTGCGCGCCGCTCGGCTGAAACCAGCTCGAGCGTCGAGGAATATGCTGCGCATCTCGACGGCCGCCTGAACGCATTCGCGCGCACCCAGGCGCTGGTGACGCGCGACCCCGAAGCCGGCGTCGATCTTGAATACCTCGTCATCGAGGAGCTGCTCGGCTACAATGCCCATGAGGGCGAGCAATTACGCGTCTCCGGCCCGCAAGTACGTTTCCAGGCAAAGCCGGCGGAGACTTTCGCGCTCGCCCTCCACGAACTTGCGACCAACGCGCTCAAATACGGCGCGCTGAGCCGGCCTTCCGGGCGCATCGAGGTCACTTGGCGGATCGACGACGCGGTCGATCCGCCGCGACTGGTTTTCGACTGGCGCGAGCGGGGCGGACCGCCCGTCACGCCGCCGCCGCGCAAGGGTTTTGGCACCGAACTGCTGGAGCGGACGCTGGCGTTCGAGTTCAAGGGGCAGACCATGATCATGTACAATGCTGCTGGCCTTCACTGTACCATTACCATTCCGTTGAGCCGGCGGACCATCCATACGCCGGCGGTGGACGGCTAGAGCGTGTTGTTTTTTAGCGGAATCGGGATTCCCAATTGGAGGAATTTCTGATTCAAACTCCATGCTGG
>NZ_JBVBEF010000096.1:0-28276 GCF_055456055.1 Bradyrhizobium sp. LeoB3 | reverse complement strand
TCCGAACTGCGTGTGGGAGATCAAGTTTATGGTGTTACGAATCCGCGGTTTATCGGGGCCTATGCCGAGTATGCTGTAGCTTCCGCAGGGATGGTTTCGAACCAGCCAGCCTCGCTAACCCACGTTGAAGCCGCCTCTGTTCCTGTCGTTGCCGTCACCACAGAAACCCCGGCCGCTCCAGCACCCTGAATCAAGCGCGCACTCACCAGCATCGGCAATGTTGGAGCGAAAGCGCAACCCAACGACGCGAGGACAAAAATAGCTAGACCGGTGGCATAAACGCGCTTTAGACCGCATGATTCGGCCAGACTTGCAACGGGCAACAAGCAGACCGTTGCCGAAAGCTGATAGGCATTCACGACCCAAACGGTCGCCGCGTCACTACTTGCGAATGAACGCGAGATATTCGGCAAGGCGATATTCACGATCGCGCTTCCGAGGGAACTTAGACCAAGTCCAAGCAAGATGCAGAGCATTGCCCAGCGGCGCTTCGACGCCGTTAAACATTCGACGCCGTCCATCAGGATGCAATCTCCGGCGCGAACTTTGGGCGGCCGACTTTGCGCATACTCTCAGTGGCGGATTCCGTAGATCTATACTTGATGTCGAGGGAACAGGTGAGTTGTGTTGGCCATAACTGCACACCGGTGACCGGTATTCTCTTCAACATTAGCTCTCTCGTTAGAACAGGTTGGGATGGACATAGACAACACGCTCTGGGGAACAGCACGCTCGACCAAGCCATCGCGCAATGGTACCAAGCCGTGGCAACGATGTGTGGCCAATCGACATATATGACGCGCCAAGCGCAGATGCCTTTGCCGTTCAGGATTCTTCGCAGGACGTTCCCCCGAGGTGAGGCCGTCGGATTGCACGCGCATGAAGAATCACAGGTGATCTTTGCTGCTACGGGAACGCTGCAGGTCTACACTGCATCTGGACGCTGGTTCGTCCCGCCCCAATTTGCGCTCTGGATGCCAGCCGGCATACCCCATCGGGTCGATATGCTTTCCGATACCGAATTACGGATGATCTACTGACACCCATCGGCTTTACAGAAGTGGGCGCCGAAAAGGCCGCTCGATTACATATTCGCCCTGGTGGTTACACCACTTCTACGGGAATTGATCCTCGCGGCCTTCAAGGTCGATATACCGTCCGAAAAAGCCGAGCTTGCCGTCCGATTGATTCTTCACGAGCTTACCGAGGCGCCCGACGTTCCGGTGTTTCTTCCAATGCCGACAAGCACAATCGGAAGACGCGTCGCTGATCTGGCTTTAGCGGATTCGCAGATGCACCTCGGCGTAAGTGACCTTGCTCGTCGCGCGGCAACGTCGATTCGCACAATCAGCCGCATGTTCCCGGTAGAAACGGGATTGACCTTCAAGGCCTTGCGGCAAAGAGCAAGAATAGCGCTCGCAATCGATCAACTCTCGTCGGGGCGCGCAATCTCGCAGGTTGCAGCAGATATAGGCTTCGGCAGCACCGCAGCGTTCTCGTTTGCCTTCCGACAGGTAACGAAAATGACACCGACCGCCTTTCTTCATAATCACCCGATTCTGGTTGTCCCGACGACATGAGGAAGCGGTAGAGCGCCTTAGGTGGTTGTAGTGTAGACGTAGCGCCCATCCTCATCGTCCCTGGCCCGCCGGCTGCCGATACTCGAACTGGTTCTCCAGCCAATCACACGCGAGGGAATAGAACGTCTCCTCAGCGGTCAAATTGACGGGCGTTTCTCGACGGATCCAAGTATCCGTTCGGCGTAGGCCGCAGTTTCACCGCCTGAGCAGTTCAGGGTTTTCTTTGTAAAACTTGATGAGCTCGATCAGGTTGTCGATGCCGAAGTCGGTGAACGCCTGGACGCCGTCTTCTCCGACGCCATAGACCCAGATGACGCCATCCTCGATCTCCATCTCGTTGGCGATGTCCCACAGCCAATCTTCATCTTCGCCGAGGTCTTTGGCTAACTTGGTGAGGGTGGTGACGTGATGGACCTTGTTGACGTGCGTGGTCATGCTGCTTGAGCGGAGAGTGTTGATGCCGGCGTCCAATTCCAGGGCAGAAGCTCGTCCAGGCGATGAGCCGGGTGGGCGGCGATGCGAGCAAGCACATCGGACAGCCACACCTGCGGGTCGATGCCGTTCATTTTTGCCGTGACGATCAGGCTGTACATGGCCGCCGCACGCCGTCCGCCGCGGTCGGAGCCGCAGAACAGCCAAGCCTTTCGGCCAAGAGCAATGCCCCTCAGCCCTCGCTCGGCGGCATTGTTGGAGAGGCACACGCGCCCGTCCTCGAGGAACAAGGTGAAGCTCGTCCATCGCTTCAGGATATAGTTGAACGCCTTGGCCAGGTCGTGCCCACGGGAGAGCTTGGCGAGTTGTTCCCGCATGTAGACCTGAAGATCATCGACCAAAGGACGGCTCCGCGTCTGCCGCACCTGAAGGCGCTCCTCGGACTCTTGCCATTGATGGAGCGCTCGATCTCGAACAGTGCATCGATCCTCCGCACGACCTCGATCGCGATCGGAGAGAGCGGGATTTCCTTCTTGCCGGTGGCCTTGCGCCGGGCATTCTCTTCGATGTCGGCCATAGCAAAGAACGGGCGCCGTCCATGCGACCAGCAGGCAGCCTCCCGGATTGGGCCTGGCTGGCGTCCCGCCAAATAGAGCTGGTTATACCCGTCATAGGCGTCGGCCTGCAGGATGCGGGCATAGCCCGCCAGATGCCCCTGCGGATGCTCGCCCTTGCGGTCGCGTGAGTAATAGAACATCGCCGCCGGCGGGTCCGTGCCTCCAAACGGCCGGTCGTCCCGGACGTAGATCCAGCATCGTCCCGTATCAGTCTTGCCCTTGGCCAGCACCGGCACGGTCGTATCATCGGCATGCAGGCGCTCGGCCCGCATGACATAGGCTTCCAGCAGGCGCAGCAGGGGATCCAACGAGGCACAGACCGCGCCAACGGCATCGGCCATGGTCGACAGTGCGATCGGCACGCCTTCCAGCACGTAGCGCTCGGCCTGGCGGTTCAAGGGCTGATGCTGACCGAACTTCTCGAACATGATCATGGCCAACAGGCTCGGGCCAGCCCATCCCCGCGGGACGGCATGGAACGGTGCCGGCGCCTGGCTGATCTTCTCGCAGTCCCGACAGGAGAACTTCTCCCGGACCGTCTCGATTACCTTCCATTGGCGCGGCACCACTTCCAGCGTCCGCGTGACGTCTTCGCCGAGCTTGCGCAGACGATTGCTGCCGCAGCATTCACAAGCTGCCGGCGGATCAATCAACACCCGTTCCCGTGGCAGATGCTCGGGGAAGGTCTGACGCTCGGGGCGCTTACGTGTAAATCCGCGCACCGTCGTCATCTTGGCCACGGCCCGTTCGGCCGCAAGCTCGTCCTCGGTGGCGTTTGCTTCCAGCTCTTCGAACGTTAGTGCCAGCTGCTCGATCAGGCGCGAAGAACGCTCCGACCGTTGGCCATAGATCTGATGCTTTAGCTTGGCGATCTGCAGCTTCTGCTGTGCGATCAGCGCCTCGTCTTCCGACGCTTTCGCACGGGCGACAGCGAGCTCGGCAGCGACCTCCAAACCCTTCGCGCGCTCGGCTGCCAGCGCCGCCTTCAGGGCGGCAACGTCATCCGGAGCAGCATGGCCATCTGCATTCATGCGACGCAGTGAATCACAGATTGGAAGCGCTGGGACTCCCCAAAATGCAAGAAGCTACAGATTCTGCGCTCAGCCCGCGCTCTGCGGCCGCCAGCTCAGTTGGGGATTCCGCCAGTCGATGCCTTCGAGCATGTAAGCCATTTGCGCCGCCGAGATCGATATCGCGCCGTCCGACGCCGAGGGCCAGATGAACTTGCCGCGATCCAGGCGCTTTGCGTAAAGCGACATGCCCAACCCGTCATGCCACAGAATCTTGACCAGGTCGCCTCTGCGACCCCGGAAGATGTAGAGATCGCCACCATGAGGATCGCGCTTCAGGCTTTCCTGAACCGTAAGAGCCAGGCTTCGCATGCCGCGGCGCATGTCGGTGTGGCCGGTGGCGATCCAGACCCTGACGCCGCTTGGTATCGGGATCATCGCCGCCGCAGAAGCTCAAGAACCCGCTGCAGCGCCTCACCGTCGACGTCGCGATCAACGCGAACACGACAGCCGCCGCTAAGCTCGATTTCGATGATTCCAGCTCTGGCGCGTGGCGCAGGAGGCGAAGACGCTAGTTGCGACGTGCTGATCGATGCCGGTGCCGGCCCAGGTGTGATCTCGACAGGAACCAGAGCTGGCACCGCATCACCGCCCAGGCGGCCCTGGCGCGCCTGCCGACGCCATGTGAACAGCAGGCTATGGGCCACCCCATGCCGGCGCGCGACGCCGCAGACGGTCTCGCCGGCCTGCAAGGTCTCCTCGACAAGGCGGACCTTCTCGTCGTAACTCCATCGCCGCCGACGCTCGGCGCCCAACACATTGACCTGCATTCGCCACGTGACCTTAAAGCTAGACCTAAGGTCAATCCTCACGCCACCTCTCAAACTATGCAAGGCGGTCGCCGCCGGAGGGATACGGATCCAATAGCCGGAAACACCAAGATCGCCACCGTCGAAATGTTCCGTGAGCGACTGTTACTGGCGATGGCGCATGGACACGCCTGGGCGAGCCAGACCGCATCGTCGACACCGATTCCGACGAACCAGCGGAACAGCAGGTCGTCTTCCAGCCGCTCCATCAAAAGCCGCTCCGAGGGGATCGAGTAAAACGCCTGCAACAGCATCGTCCGCAGCAGCTTCTCCGGCGGGATCGACGGCCGCCCGATCGGCGAATCAAACTCGCGCTCCAGCGCCGACAGCGCCTCGTTCACGATCGTCCGGATCCCTCGCAGCAGATGGTCACGCCGCACCCGCGCCTCCAGATCGACGTAGCTGAACAGCTCGCCCGTTCGATTGTCGCCGCCGCGCACGCACCATCTCCGAATCTCGTCGGAGCCAATGAATCACGGTCGCTGGTCGGCGGCGAGCACCTTTTTCAACAGCCTGCTAGAAATGCGCGGTGTTGTCGGACCTGAAAACCAAGATGCGGGTTGATTTTCGCGATTTCTTCCGAGTGGAAGCGATGTCTGACGCAACCTCCACCGTGTTGGTCATCGACGACAATACCGATCTCCGCGCGTCGGTCGGGCGCCTGCTGCGATCGCTCGGCATTAACATTCAGTTATTTGCCTCCATTTCCGACTTTCTCAAATCCGATCCACCGGATTGCCCCACCTGCCTGGTGCTCGATATCAGATTGCCCGGCCAAAGTGGCCTCGATTTCCAGCGCGAGCTAGCTGCGGCAAACAGGCAGATACCGATCATCTTCGTCACGGGTCACGGCGACATACCGATGTCCGTGCAGGCAATGAAGCGGGGTGCGATCGAGTTCCTGACCAAGCCGTTCCGCGACCAGGATCTTCTCGATGCCATTCAGCTTGGCTTGGCCCGCGATCGTGCGCGGCGGGAGAATGACAAGGCCTTGGTCTCCCTTAGGCAGCGTTTCGCCTCCCTGAGCCCGCGGGAACGCGAGATCGTAATTCAGGTGGCGCGCGGCCGCCTGAGCAAACAGATTGCCCACGATATCGGCATCGCCGAAGCCACGGTGAACGTGCATCGCAGCAGGGCGATGCAGAAGATGCAGGCCGGCTCGCTTCCAGAACTCGGCCGGATGGCTGACAAGCTCAAGCTGGTGCCTGACATGCCGCAACGCTCTTAAGGTGTGCGTTTTTGCGCGATGTGTTATTCGCGGGCCGGATGAGTTAAGCGGTCGCGCAATCTCGGCAGTGATCGCAAAGGGAGGCTTTTGGTATTGCTCCTATCAAGGTGGGCTGACGGCGAAGCTGTTCGTCCGCCTGCTGCGGAAGATGATGCGGAACCGTGTGAAGCCAGTCCATCTGGTGGTCGACGGGCTCCCGACTCACAAGACAAGGCCGGTGAAACACTATGTGCTATCGACCGAGGGGCGGCTGACGCTGCACTTCGTGCCGGGATACGCGCCGGAGTTGAACCGAGACGAGCTCGTGCGGAGCCATATGAAGCGCACTGGCGCGGCCAGGACGCCGCTGCGCAAGGGTGAGCGGTTGCAGGACAAGATCGAGGCGCGGTTGGCTCGTCTCAAAGGCTGCGCTCCGGCTCATCCAGTCCTTCTTCGCGCCGAGTGCCGCCTATCTTACCGGCTGATGAGTAATAAAGCTGTATGCTCTGGTGGACGCGATGAGCGCGGCGGCGCCCAAGAACACCGAGATCGGATACCAAAAGGTGGGATGGACGATGACGAACGGTATCAAACCAACGGCGAGGGCAGGCGGCATATGGACTTTAAACATCCGTAAAATAGCAATCGAGCAAAGCATGGTAACCGTCACGCCCAAAAATTCCGTGTGAAAGCCCGTGCTCAAGCCGACGGTCGCGGTCAGGAAACATACGAGAGGAACAATACCGGCCGTGACATCCAGCCAGGAAGGTCCGAATAATTCATAGGCTACGACGATCAGCGGAGGGAATAACAGGAAGCGCAATCCCGTTGCTTGAGCCACCACTCCCAGCGCGAGGACGAATGCCGTCAGTGCGAAGATCCAGAACCGATCTCTCGGCGGAGTTTCAGCGGTTTCAATAATCCGGCTCTCCTTGCTCCCCTCAGATAGGTAACGATGGGGATCAAGGCGCTTCCAGAGCGTCAACGCAATGGCGAGTACAGCGAGTCCCGCAAGAATGGCGGCGGGGTAACCCCAACTCATCACGCCGAGGGCCATTGGAAGCACACCGGCGGAGATCGCTGCTCCGATGTTCGATCGGAGCAATTTAATAGCAAATAGGCTCAGGAGGGCAACAACAGTTACCGCGAGGGCGCTGTATTCCCAGTGGCGGGTAATCATCACCCCTAGGATCGCGGTGATCGTAGGGGTAGCAATTAGTCTGATTGGTTGGCTTGCCCATTTTCCGCGGGGGCGCGTGAATACATCATACGCTAAAGCGGCAATCTCAGGAAACAGGATAAGAGATATGCCCGTGGTGTCGGCCACAAGGCCAATTCCTCCCACGAAGGCAACCGCAAGAAATTCGGCAAATAATCTCGTTGTGTATTTCATAATAGTCTAGCGGCACTCGTTTCTGACTCCCCTGACGAGTACATTTCCATTATTCGCAATCTTAGGAGTAGGAGGTTTCAAATGCCTTCGTGGATTTCAGGCGATGATGATGCGCACTGCCAACACGGCAGCCAAGAAACTCGGTCGAGCGGACGCACACAGAGCTGTGCTCAACGTGCCAGTAAATCATGACGTTGCGTCCGCCGTAGCCTTCATGGGGTGCGGCAGCGCCCGGGAAGTCGCCCGACGGCTCGGTGCGCGAGCCATTCGCGTTCTGCCCAGGCGAGCCCAAGCGAAGTCAGCTGGAACTCCTTGTGGAAGTCGTGCCATTGGCAAACACGCCTGTCTTGTAGGCCTCGTAAGCACAGCGCTCCGTGTACACGTTCCGGTACTCAGGAAAGTTGGCGCGGTCATCGTTGCCTTCGTCCACCAGCTGTGTGTGGTAGCTCGTCATCTTCCGTATTCCTTTGCGGACGAGACGAAAATAGGAAGGCGAAACTCGATGGTCTAATAATCGTCGGTTATTGAATCGATGCCATCGACCCGGCGCGCGAAAATCGACGGAGCGGTACAAACATAGGCTTCTCACGTCGAAAGGGAGCGTTAGTGGATGGAGAGTGCTGATTTCGAGGCAGCACTAGCAGCACATCCTGATCGCTATAGCGCGGCGCCGATCTCGTCCTTCCAGAGTCGCGAATGCGACGGCTGATTCTTGGCCGCCAATTGCTATCGCGGCTTTTCGGAAACTGCCATATTCCTTTGCGGACGAGACGAAAATAGGAAGGCGAAACTCGATGGTCTAATAATCGTCGGTTATTGAATCGATGCCATCGACCCGGCGCGCGAAAATCGACGGAGCGGTACAAACATAGGCTTCTCACGTCGAAAGGGAGCGTTAGTGGATGGAGAGTGCTGATTTCGAGGCAGCACTAGCAGCACATCCTGATCGCTATAGCGCGGCGCCGATCTCGTCTTCCAGGTCGCGAACGCGACGGCTGATGGCCGATTCTTGAACGCCAATTGCTATAGCGGCCTTTCGGAAACGGCCATTGTCGGCCGCCGCGATGACATAGCGCAGGTGGCGCAACCCAAAGGCCTGCAGTTTATCGCGCCGCCGCTCGGCCATCTCGCTAACTTCCCTCAAGGGCTCCTTCGCGACCTTTGAAATCTCGGGAGGGCGATAGTCCGGGCCGACCGCACAACGGGCTCCCAGCGCCAATCCGCTAGCCAGAAGCACCGGTGTAGCGAACGCCCGTATAGCCATCATGCTGCGTCTACTGTCGGCGCGGTGGGAGCAGTCGGCTTTGTCTCTGGTGAGCCAGCGGCGACACGTCCGCCAAGCCGTGCGCGCAGTCGCTTCACCCGCGCGCTAATCCAATCGGCCATGAGGCGATTGATGACGTAGAAGCTCGGCGTGAAAATCAGCCCGAAGAAGGTCACGCCGATCATCCCGAAGAACACGGCGACGCCGAGCGCCTTGCGCATCTCCGATCCGGCGCCGTGGGCGATAATGAGTGGAAGCACGCCCAGGATGAACGCGATCGACGTCATCAGGATCGGACGAAGGCGCTGGTGCGCCGCTCGGATCGCAGCTTCCCGATGGGTCAGGCCTTCGGCTTCTCCTTGCCTCGCGAACTCGACGATTAGAATCGCGTTCTTCGCTGCGAGACCAATCAGCACCACGAGGCCGATTTGCGTGAGGATGTTGTTGTCCATTCCGAGCAAGTTGATCCCCAGAATGGCGGCGAGGAGGCACATTGGAACGATGAGGATCACTGCCAGCGGCAGTACAACGCTCTCATACTGAGCAGCCAGAAGCAGGAAGACGAACAGCACGGCCAGCCCAAAGACGTAGATGCCGGTATTGCCAGCTTGCTTCTGCTGGTAGGAGAGCTCGGTCCACTCGATGCCCATGCCCTTCGGCAGAACGCGCGCGGCGATCTCCTCCATCGCTTGCAGCGCTTGGCCGGACGAATAGCCTGGGGCAGCCCCGCCCTGTATCTCCGCGGACGGGAACATGTTGTAGCGCACGACGCGATACGGGCCGGATTGCTTTTGAACATCCGCGATCGCGCCCAGCGGGACCATCTTCCCGCTTGCCGAGCGCGCGCGGAGTTGAACGATGTCAGCGGCCGATTGCCGGTACGACGAGTCCGCCTGGGCGATCACCTGCCAGGTGCGGCCGAGGTAATTGAAATCGTTGATGTACGTCGACCCCAGATAGGTGCCGAGGGTCGAGAATACGCGATCCACGGGCACGCCGAGCTGCTCCGCCTTCTCGCGATCGATCGAGACGTGGAGACGTGGCGTCCCGGTGTTGTAGGTCGTAAAAACTCGCTGCAGCGCAGGATTCTTGTTCGCTTCGGCGATCACATCCTGCGCGGCTTGCTCAAGGGCTGCATAGCCCAGGCCGGTGCGATCCTCCACTTCCATCTTGAATCCGCCGGCAGTGCCGATGCTTCGGACCGGTGGTGGCGAGATCACCAGTACGTTGGCGCCAGTTATATTCGAAAAGGCCTTGCGAAGCTTGTCCGCGACCTCGTCGATCGTCGCCTTGCGTTTGGACTGCGGTTTGAGGTGAACGGGAATGAGGGCCGTGTTCGAGGCGTTGGAGTAGGTCGCGCCATCAAATCCGGCAAAGGTCAATGAGTGATCGACCTCGGGAACTGTTGCGGCCGCAGCTTGGACCTGTTTTGAGATTTGCGTCGTCCGTTCGAGCGACGAGCCAGGAGGCAGTTGGAGCACGTTGAGCAGCAGGTCCTGGTCCTGCGATGGAATGAAGCCTTGCGGCGTGACGTAGAAGCGCCACCCCGTCGTGAATATGAGCACGCCATAGATGACCGTGAGGATCACGAGGCGCCGGACAAGCTTGCCGGTGAGGCGGCCGTAGTGAACAGACATCCGGTCAAACAGGTGATTGAACCAGCGGGCAAATCGGCCTGGAAAGCCGAGAATGCCGGGTTTGGCCTCCGATCGCTGGTCGGCAGGTTTGAGCAGCAACGCGGCTATTGCCGGCGACAGCGTCAGCGATATGAACGCCGACACCGCCGTCGCAGAAACGATCGTCAACGCGAACTGCTTGTAGAACTCGCCGGAGAAGCCCGGGATGAAGGCTGTCGGCAGGAACACGCCGCAGAGCACGAGGGCGATGGCCAGGAGCGCGCCTGACACTTCGCTCATCGTCTTGTGGGCCGCCTCCTTCGGCGAGAGATTTTCCTCGACGATCAGCCGCTCGATGTTCTCGACCACGACGATCGCGTCATCCACGACGATGCCGATCGCCAACACCATTCCGAAAAGCGACAGGCTATTCAGCGAGAAGCCGAACGCGGCCATCGTGGCGAAACCTCCGGTCAGGGAGATCGGGATGGCGATCAACGGCACGACTGCTGCTCTCCAGCTTTGCAGGAAGAGCAGGACGATCGATGAGACGAGCAACAGCGCGACCAGAAGTGTTTCCTTCACGTCCCGGATGGAGTCTGACACGAAGTCGAGCGGATGGTGGGCGACGGAATAAGCCATGCCCGGCGGGAAGTCCTTCGACAGCTCGGCAACGAGGGCCTTGGCTCGTTCCTCGGTCGCAAGCGCGTTGGTTCCGGGTTGTTGTTTAAGGACCAGGCCGATTGCATTGCGGTCGTTCAGGAAGGCATTGGTCGAATAGTCCTGAGCGCCCAGCTCGACTCTCGCGACGTCGCGCAACCGGGTTAGTCCGCCGCCAGCGCGCCGCTTGACAACGATATTGCCGAATTGTTCCGGGGTGGCGAGGCGCCCTTCGGTATCCACGCCAAGCTGATAAGCATTGCCCTTTATGCCAAACGGCGGCTGGCCGATAATGCCGGCTGCGACCTGGGCATTCTGGGCGCGAATGGCGGCGATGATCTCGTCGACTGTCAAATTCCGCGCTGCCGCCTGATCTGGGTCGATCCAGACACGCATCGCGTACTCGCGCCCGCCGAAGCGCACCGTATCGCCCACGCCGGGAATTCGCTTGATGCGATCGTTGATCTGCAGGGTCACATAGTTCGAGATGAAGTCGGTATCGAGCGAGTTGTCGGGAGAGTAGAAGGCGAAGCCCACGAGATCTTCGGCCGAGACCTTACGGACAGTCACGCCGATCTGCCTAGTCTCCTCGGGCAATCGCGGAAGCGCCTCGTCGACCCGGTTCTGGACGAGAACCTGTGCTTCATTGATATCCGTGCCGAGTGCGAACGTGATGGTGATCGCCACCGAGCCTTCCCCGACCGAGGAGCTCGACATGTAGAGCATGTGCTCGACGCCGTTGATTTGTTGTTCGAGAGGAACGGATACGGTCGACGCCATCGTCTCTGCGGTCGCACCGGGAAACCGCGCGGTGACGACGACCGTCGGCGGCGCGACCTCCGGATACTGACCGACCGGCAGGGATGGGTAGGCGACAAGACCGGCAACGGTGATCAGGACCGCGAGCACGGCGGCAAAGATCGGCCGTTCGATGAAGAAGTGCGGAAAGCGCATCGGTCGCTCCTCAGTGCTCGTCGGAGGCGGTCGCGGTGGATGGCTCCGGCGCGGCGACCGGCGGCGCCGCCGGGCTCGCGTCCGCATTGCGCGGCTCGATCGCCGTGCGGTGCGGGACGACTTTCATCCCCGGTTTGAGCTGGGTGATATGGTCGAGGATAACGAGATCGGTGGAAGCAAGTCCGTCTTTTACCGCCCGCAGCCCAAGAGCCTCCGGTCCCAGCTCGACCGTCCGCTTCGTGACGGTGCCGTC
This sequence comes from Bradyrhizobium sp. LeoB3, assembly GCF_055456055.1. Taxonomy (NCBI): domain Bacteria; kingdom Pseudomonadati; phylum Pseudomonadota; class Alphaproteobacteria; order Hyphomicrobiales; family Nitrobacteraceae; genus Bradyrhizobium; species Bradyrhizobium sp. LeoB3. The sequence continues at coordinate 16,421 of NZ_JBVBEF010000096.1, read as the reverse complement.
ACGTGCGAGAACGAGAACCGCCTTCAGCGACTGTTTGGTGATGATCGCTTCGTCGGGTACGAGCATGGCGCGATAACTGCCCGACCCGAGAAGGCGCGCCCGGCCGAACATTCCAGGGGTCAGAAAATGATCGTGATTGTCGACGACGGCGTGAGCGTGGATCGTTCCCGAATCAATATCGATGGCGTTGTCGACGAACACCATCTTCCCGCGATGTGAGAAGCTGGTTTCGTCGGACAGCCTGATATCGATCGGATTTTCGAAGTCTCTCGAGGATTGGCGTTGGCCCTGCTGCGCCTGCCGAAGATATTTCAGATAGAAGCTCTCGGCGCCGTCGAAAACGAACCAGATCGGGTCGAGCGACACGACCGTCGTGAGCAGGGTAGTCCCCGCCTGGACATGGTCCCCGATCGAGACGCGACGGCTCGAAACGCGCCCGGAGATAGGGGCCCGGACGGTGGTCCAACCGTAGTTCAGCTCGGCAGTTTCCAATGCCGCCTGCGCGGAATGAAGTGCGGCGGTCGCCGTACGGAGCCGCGTCTGATCGGTCTCCAGCTTCTCCTTGCTGACCGTATTCTTCGCTTCGAGGATCGCCGATCGAGCCTCGATCAATATTGCGTTCTCGCGCGTCGCCTCAGCGCTCTCCACCGCCGCCCGGGCCTGATCGAGCTCGGCCTTGTAGGGCTGCGGATCGAGGACGAAGAGCGGCTGGCCCTCCCGGACATCTTGGCCGTCGCGGAACAGGACCTGCGTGACCTGCCCGGTCACCCGCGCGCGAAGCTCGACCGACTGCGGCGCCTCGAAATGGCCGATATATTCGTCCCAATCGACGACGTTCTTCAAAAGAGGATTGGCGACGGAGACCGCAGGCGGTAGCGGAGCTGGCGGCGTCTCGCGCGAGCAGGCATTGAGGAGGACCAACATAGCGACGGCAGCCGGAATACGAAACACGATCACCCCCTGTTTGCGGGCGCTTCGATCACGCCACCACCAAAGCTTACGGTCGGTGATTCAAAGTTCGAGACTGGATCAGCTCAATAAGATGCCCAAAAGGATCACTGGCACTTCTAGGTCTCGGACCACGACCGATTGCTCGCCATTGAGCTCGAGTCAGCGAGATTCCCCCGGTGAGGATGGCGTGCCGGCAAACCCCCGAGCGCACTAGATCAGAAAATCACCCTGTCGTCCTCGCGCGACATTCCCTTCAACAAGCCGGTGCTGAGCCAGTCCAACCTTCGGCGCGTCAAGGCCGGCATCTCCATCGAAGACCTGCCGGCCTCAGAAAGGCGATGTCTAATCGGAACTGCCGGATCGCTGCGACATGCTCTGCGGGATTGCCGTCCACGATATCGAGATGGACGCCCCCATGCTCTTGGGCGAAGCGCCGCAGCAGATCCGGGAGAAAACCGGACGCTAGCGACGAGAAGATGCCTATGCGGAGATGACCTTCCTTGGCGCGGCCCACCGCATCCACAATCTCGGCGCCTTCGTTGACGTAGCGAAGGACCTTCCGGGCTCTCGACAACAACCGCTGCCCCGCTACCGTCAGGCACACACCCCCACTATGACGGTGGAACAACGCCGACCCGAGCCCGTCTTCCATGTCACGAATCCGGCGACTGATCGTAGACTCCTGCACACCAACGCCGCACCCGCCTTTCGAAAGCTTCCGTTGTCGGAAGCGGCAACGAAATAAGGCAGATGTCGAAAGTTCATACTTGCACCTGGAGATCGTCCGGGCAGACTCCTTCGGTCAGACGCGATGTCCTTCGCAGCATTGACAGCTATCTGAGTGAGCTTCCTATGTGTTACGGTGACGCCGACCGGGTCACCGTGAGAAAGTCCGCGATCGCAACTGCATTGTTGCGTTCAGCATCGTGAGCACCGAATACCAGCGTGACTTTGCCGGCCGAAACGAGATTCCTCATCTGTTCGACCGCAGCGCGGTTAGCTCGAAGTTCGTCGAAATATCGTTCACGAAACTCGTGCCATCGTTGCGGATCATGGCTAAACCAGGTCCTGAGGCTGGTGCTCGGAGCGATATCCTTTAGCCACACGTGGACGGCGGCACGCTCCTTCGTGAGCCCCTGCGGCCAAATGCGGTCGAAGAGCACCCTCACGCCATCAGATGCCTCGGGAGGCTCGTAGACGCGCTTGACGCTGGGCCGCGAGAACCGTCGAGGTGTTGAATTCTCCAGCTCTGGTTGCTTCAGCGGGGATCTCTTTCAGGCTGCTCCGGCAGGGCTGACCTCTGGAAAATCAATTGGAGCCTGCACCGCGTTGTTCATGAAGCTGGTCAGCAGGAACTGGGCTGTCAACGCTATCATCTCGACGATGTTTGCGTCAGTCCACCCAACGTTCTTGACCGCCGCGAATTGAGCATCGGAGACTTTACCGCGTGTTTCGATGAGGGCTTTCGCGAAGGCCACCGCAGCATGACGCTTCGGATCACTTGACTGGCCTTGCCGATTCAGCGCGATCTCCTCTGGCGGAATCTTCGCCAACTTCGCCGAGACGTAGCTGTGCGCGGCAAGGCAGTAGTTGCAACCGTTAGCCTCGGAAACCGCCAGCGCCATCCCCTCGCGCGTCTTCAGGTCCAGAGTCTTTGACACCGGCCCCATCAGGCCCGCCCAACCGCCAAGGGCGTTCGGACTGATGGACATGAGACGGTAGTGGTTAGGCAGAAAGCCGAGCATCTTATTGACGTTGTCGAGAATTGCCTGCGACTCGGCGGGCGACTCGCCTGGCGCCGGGATGGCGATGCGGGACATATTCCTCTCCGTTGAACTAGCCGGTTCGGACTTGAAGCGCTTGAATAAACCCTATCGAAAGCCGACATAATCTGGGAATTGTGAGAAATAACCTCTCGAAATGTGAGAGAAGATGGATTGCCTTGAAGCAATGCCGATTTTGGTAGCCTCAGCCGAAGCCGGCAGTTTCTCCGCGGCCGGTCGGCGGCTCGGTGTCCCCCTGCCAACTGTCAGCCGGAAGGTCGCCGAGCTGGAGGCTCATCTCAACACTCAGCTGCTGGTCCGCTCGACGCGTAAACTCGCATTGACTGAGGCGGGTCTCGCCTACGTCGCGACCTGCAAGCGCATCCTGGAACAAGTTGAGGAGGCGGAAACCCAGGCCACTGGGGAGTACACGGTCCCGCGCGGCACGCTCACGATGACAGCGCCGATTGTATTCGGACGCCTTCACGTCGTGCCCGTCGTGAACGACTTCCTTGCTCGCTTTACACAGATCACCGTGCACCTCACGCTCTCCGACCACATGATCAACATGGTCGACGAGCACATCGACGTGGCTGTTCGTGTCGGCGACCTCCCGGACAGCACCTTGATCGCCACGAAGGTCGGCGAGATCAGGCGCGTGGTTTGCGGCAGTCCTGACTATCTTGCCGCCCACGGCGTCCCGAAAACGCCTGAGGAGCTGGCCGACCACATGTGCGTGACCTTTTCTGCCCTAGCGTCGGGGCTGGCGTGGATCTTCAGCCCAAGCGGAAAACCGACCAGGAGCGTGCGTCCCTACTGCCGGCTGAAGATCAACACGGCCGAGTCCGCAATCGACGCGGCGATCGCCGGCGTCGGCGTCACAAACGTGTTCTCTTACCAGGTCGCACGCGCTGTGGCCGAGGGAAAGCTCCAACTCATTCTGCAAGACTACGAGCCTGACCCAATCCCGGTGCATCTCGTACACACGGGTCAGACGCTCCTGCCCCTCAAGCTCAGGCGGTTCGCGGAATTCGCCACGCCTCGGTTGCGCAAGTCGCTATCAGCTGATTTGGCAAGGCTCTCGGCGCAACGACGAGCCGTGGAGACACCTTGATCGTCTTGGCGTGGGCGCTGTCGTAACTGCCGTACCGCCCGATGCCTAGGTCAGGATCGGGCGGCTATAGCCGTTGGCGCACAACCATTTTCCAACTTCAGCCTCTTCGCGAGGTCGAAATCTTACGGACTAACGCGGATTACTGTCTTTCCCGCGCGGCGCTCGGTCGAGTTGAAGGTTGCAACCGCATCGTTGAGTGCTGCAATTTTACCGATGTTCGTCCGCAACCGTCCATCCCGCACCCGCTGGACGATCTCACTCAGTTGGGCACGATCGGACTCGACGACAAAGTCGACCGTCAAGCCATCTTTGGGCCGAGCCTCTGTCGGCCGACGACGGTCACCAAGGTACCTCCGGCCCGGATCAAGGCGCGGACCGCTTCTGAACATCGCCGCCGATTACGTCGAACACCAGATCGACACCGCCGACGTCTTCCAGGTTGTTGTTCCCGAGATCGACGAATTCATTTGCACCGAAGTCGAGAGCCTTCTGGCGGTTGGCGGCGCGTCCGGCGCCAATGACATAGGCTCCGGCTTCTCGCGCAAGCTGCGTCACCACCGAACCGACGGCGCCGGGCCGCGCCATGGGCAAGCACGGTCTGCCCTGCCTGAAGGCGGCCATGCTGGAACAGGCGCTGCCACGCGGTCAGGCCCGAGATTGGCAAGCTCGCGCCTACCGTGAAGTCGACATCGCCGGGCAGCGGCGCGAGATTGCGTGCTTCCATGGCGACGTACTCGGCAAGCGTGTCGTCGCGATGCCAATCCGCCACGCCGAACACCCGCTGACCGATTGACAGCCCCGTGGTGCCGTAGCCAAGCGCGGTGACCACACCGGCCAATTCATGGCGGAGGATCGATGGCGTCCGGTCACGGAAGGCCCGATCCGCCCAGGTCGAAGGCCACTCCAGTTCGGTGTTAACGAATCCCACCGCGTGAACCCGAACAACGACGTCGTTTATCGCTGCCTGTGGTTCGGGCCGCTCCACCAGCTTCATTCCGGCAGTTCCCGCAGTCTGGTCCTTACAACGATTGCTTTCATGGGAATCGTGCTCCTCAGTGATTCGTTGGTTCGAGGTAAATTGCAGGCGTGGAAGGTCTTTTAGATCTGTCACGCAGTTAGCTATCGGTTCGACGCCTTCGCGACGCCCGTGATGTCGAATTGCTGTGTGATGCCGACGATACATCTGGCGGGCGCTTCATAGTCAGAAGCTCCGTCACATCATGCAGATCATCTGCCGATGAGATGGCAACCGTCAGCCATTTTCCGTCGATGTACGTCTTGGCTTCATCGTAGAGCTTGACCAATTGCGGCGGCCAGACATAACGCCGCTCCTCAAACTTCTCTCGTTCTGCTCCACCCATCACCACGACAGCTGAAAACCGCCGGTATTCCGGCACCAAGGTGCAGAATGCCTTGGTTTTCTTGTAGCGCAGAGACCAACCGCGGTTCTTGCCACCGTAGAGCCAGTCCGGCGAGAAAACTCCAGGGTAGAATTCGTCGATCCAGTTCCGCAGCTCGGCCCAATGCTCGAACGCATCTGGACCGAGCCATTTGCGTAGGGCACTGTCATCGGGCGGTGCTGATTTGTCGGTGATCCTGTCGCCGATTTGGGGAAGCGTACCGGCAGGTAAAATCATCGAAAGACCTCGTGTTCATAGTCCGGCGGAGGCCGGAGGGTTATGATGCGAGCGTGCCAAGAGGTGCGCTCTTGAATGCTGCTGGTGCGACCGTCCCCAGAGCAGGAGGGCATCGCGAGAGCACTGCAGGACGATCGAGCACGCCTCGAAGCTCTCCCATGACCGTAAGGTCGATGGCGGCAAGAGCGTTGTCCCTCGTTGCTGTGGCCTTGTCCCCGTCAAGAAACGCGGTGGCCTGTACCGGGTGGAATTGCAGGGTTTTCAGCCCAATGGAGTTCAGCGCCAGCGTCAGGTACGACGTGAGGAAATCGGGCTGATTGGCTCGCTCGCCAGAAAAGACGGCACCGGAAGCGACGCCGATGAAAACCGGACGATCCCGGAGCATTCCCACCTTTCCGGACGGCGTCGACTTCATCGTGCGACCGACGCGCAGAATTTGATCGATCCAGGCCTTGAGGACCGAGGGAATGGTGAAGCTGTGCATGGGCGTTCCGATGCCAATCACATCGGCCGCCTCGACTTCCTGAATAAGCGCTTCGGAAACGTCCAGAGCACCCTTCGGCGGAGCCGCCAACGTGGCCGGCGAAGACAGCGCGACCACGTAATCCGCCACGGCGTGAGGCAAGGGTTCAGTCGTCCCTAAATCACGCTGAGTGATGCTCGCCCCGGGGCGCAACCTCGAGAAGCTTTTCGACGATCGCCGCCGAAAGCTGGCGGCTAAGCGAATCCTGACGCGGACTGCAATCAATATGGAGGATGTTCATGCGATCGATCCCAATTGCTTCGTGAGGTTGCGATGGGACCAAGCTCAGATCGAGCCGGCCGGCGCGACGGCCGGAAAGTCCTTCTCGTGATCGAAAACGTTGTTGAAGAAGTTCGTCAGCGAGTACATGGCCACCAATTGCTACGATCTCGATGATGTTCGCGTCGGTGTAGCCAACCTCGCGGACCGCTTTCAGATCGGCATCACTGACGTGCCCGCGCGTCTCGATGACTTTGCGCGCGAACTGGACGGCGGCGTCCCGCTTCGAGTCGTTGGCATGGCCCTTTCGGGCCAGAATGATGTCATCGGCCGATAGCTTCGCCATGTGTTCGGCTGTGAAGCTGTGAACCGTCAGGCAATAGTTGCAACCATTCACTTCGGAGACCGCGAGTCCGATACTGTCGCGTGTCTTTACGTCGAGCGCTTTGCTCAGGGAGCCGAGCAGGGTGGCCCAGGAGTTGAATGCGCTTGGGCTCTGAGCGAAGGCCGCCATCATATTTGGGGTGAACCCGATGTTCTTGGTGAACGCATCAAGGGTCGATTTCGATTCAACCGGCACCTGGTCAGGCTTCAGAGCAACAGTTCTTGCCGTCGTAATCTCCATAAGTTCTTGAGTTGATTTTGAATTATGCAAAGTCGAGCACGTCAGCCACCGGCATGCGGGGCTTCTGCGGCCAGTTGCCTGCTCGCTCCGGCCCGACGGTCAGCAGCATGACCGGCACTTCGTCTTCGGCCAGACCGAACTCGCTGTGCACGGCCTCGGCGTCGAACCCGATCATCGGCGTAGAACCCAGGCCCAGCGAACGGGCCGCGTACATGATCGCCGCGGTGCCGAAGGTCGCGGAGCGCACGGCCTCGTCGCGTTGACGCTGCGGCTGATCGTCATACAGACCGCGAGCGGGCATTTCCCATTCCGGCACCAGATGCGCCGGCATGATGCCGGCTTCCACGACGGGCGCCAGGCGATCGGGGACGGTGCTGGCATCGGCCAACTGGCCGATGACGATAAAGGTAACGGCGGCGTCCCCGATCGCGGGCTGATTCCAAGCGATCGGACGCAGCCGCGCCTTTGCTTCAGGGGAGCGTACAGCGATGAAGCGCCAGTTCTGCAGGTGGAAGGATGTGGGCGCTGACGTGCCGATGCGCACCAGATCGCGGATCTGATCGTCGCTCAGGGTGGCGGTAGGGTCGTAGTACTTGGTGGCACTGCGGGTCAGAATGGTGTCGATGACAGCGTTTGTCGGCAGCGGCCGGGTGGGCGAATGGGAAGGTTGGGGCGCGAGAGCGATTCCGTTCCTTTTGGCCCGTGGGTAGATGTCCGCGATGGCGCCGATTGCGGGATCGGCAGCGGCTGTGGCGATGTTGTTCATTGGGTGGCTCCCTCATCAAGTGATTACGGAACTCAATTTACGGTTGGCCGTGCAAACTTCGAGACTGGATCAGCTCAAGATGATGCGCGAAAGGATCAAACTGACGCGCGTGAGGCCCAGCCGCGCGTCTACTCGCCTCTGTGCGCCAGTCGGCGCCATTCCCCCGCCGTCATCCCCATCCTCTCGGCAAACACACGCCGAAATGCCGAGACCGATTGATATCCAACGGTCTCGGCCACAGCTTCGGTGCTGATCGCCGGCTCCTTCAACTCGTTGGCGGCCAGACTCATGCGGAGATCGGTCAACAGATCGAGGGCGGAGCGACCGAGCCGGTCTTGAAAGTGCCTCGTGAACGTGGCCCGCGACATGCCGCACAAATCCGCCAAATCAGGCAATTTCCTAGACCGCGCTGGATCGGCAAACATCGCTCAATGGCTGGGCCAGTCGCGGATTTCTAGCCAGGGCCAACAAGTCTTCGGTAGATTTTTCGGTTTCGCTCGCCGCGCGTAGGACGAGAGTGAATAAGACCGAAGAAAGCGCGTTGAGAATGGCGCGTCCTGCCGCCCTGTCACCGGCGGACTCCATTCGCATCAGCCCGACAAAACCGGAAAGTTGGCTGAATGCCGACCCGATGCCCTCTTCTCTATGGTTTTCCATAGCCCGCACTACCAGATTTGCGGGCAGGTAGTTGCGGATCAGTCGATCATGGGGCGGCACGACGAAAAACCGTCCGCACAGCAGATCCAGTTGCTCACCCCGCCCACGGTGGCCGCCAGCAACAAAAATCTTCACAAGAGGAAGACCTTCGAGATGTGCGCGCCGCGGCGGGGTGCGCTTTGCTTATTTTTTGGTGGCCGCGTGGGGCGCGTTGCGAAAGCTAATCGCCATGCGGTCGTAGGCATTCATCAGGCTGATCGCGAGCGTGAGGTCGACCAGCTCCTTCTCGCCGAAAACCGCGCGTGCCGCCTGGTAGGCATCGTCCGGCACGCCGGCCTGCGCCACACGCGTCACCGTTTCGGCCCAGGCCAGGGCGGCGCGCTCGGTCTTGCTGAAGAGGTCGCCGCCTTCCTCCCAGGCCTGAACCTGGGCGAGCTTCCCGATCGGCACGCCCGTCTTCGTGAGATCGCGTATGTGCGTGTCGAGCCAATAACCGCAGTTGTTGATCTGCGAAACGCGCAGATAGACAAGCTCCACCAGCTCGGCCGGCAGCTCGCTCTGCGTGATATAGCCATACACAGCGCCTAGGGCCTTGGCGCCGTTCGGAGCGATCTGGTTATAGTCCAGACGTCTGGTCATTGGCCTCTTGCTTCGAAGGTCTATTTGACGGGCGTGGTCAGAGGGTTGTCGTTGGTTCGAGGACGAAGACAGCGAGCAGCTTTGCCGGCTCGGTCTTGCTGGCATTGCGGCTGATCGAATGGGTCGCACCCGGCGCTTCGGACCAGCTCTCGCGCGGCCGATAGATGCGCGTCTCGCCGTCATTCACCTTCGACTCGATCGCGCCCGAGATCACATAGGCGTAGATGAAAGCCGACTTCGCGTGGGTGTGGGGCGGAGAGGCCGCGCCAGGCGCGTAGTCGACCTCCAAGGCGATCAGCGACTTGCCGGGGATATTGGCAATAGCCGACCCAAAGTTCTTCGTGACGGTTTGCGTTTCGCTATCATGGGCGGAGACAGCGCCGGCCATCGAGAAGGCAAGGGCGGCGCAGGTGGCGGCGATGATGGTTCGGATCTTCATGGGCTTTCTCCCTCTGAGTATAGGTTGGTATGCGGTCTTCGCGGACCCTGCACCTATGTCCCGATGGGTTTCACACCGTACCTTTGAAGGTAGGTGCTCCTGATTTCGTCCTGACTCCGAGGAGGGCGGGCAAAGACATGGGCGGGAGACAGCAACGGGGTGATCGAAGTGGTTTCGATTTTGACAACGTGATCGACAGGATACTCAGGGCCATTCGCCGCCCGAACCCAGTTGGCGATCATCAAAGACTCGCCATCGTGTTGCGGCAGTATCAAAGCACGGCCCTTGAATCGATAACCGCGCCTCTGGAAGATATCGACTACGTTGATTTCGACGGCGGGATTGTGCTTCAAGTTCAGTATCGTCCGAGGCGATGCGATATCGGCGAAGTAGAGAACGCCGTTCATGACCGTCAAAGATGCCTTCGGCGAAAGATTGGGCGTCCCGTCCTCGTTGACTGTCGCGACGAACGACAGGATCCCCTGCTTGACGATCGCCTCCATGTCGGCAGTGATTTCAATCATGGATATCCTCGCTTCGTTATCATGGGAACGCGATCAAGCTTCTTTCCGCGAGCGGCGTAACCACTCCTCCAGATTGAGGTGGCCGAGAAGCGCCTTGCCCCATGGTACGAGTGACTTTTCCTCGAGTCGCCCGCCGAAATATCGGGCTTCCGAATCTTTCACGACCTCCCGCGGGTCTCCGACGGCCTTCAAATAGCGCGCGACGATTTCGTTGAACGGCGCTCGTTCCGGGCCTGCGATATCGACGATCCCGTTTCGCGGGTTAGCGAGAGCCACTTCGCCGACGATGGCGGCAACGTCGTCAGCCGCGATAGGCTGAAGTAGACCCGGCGGCAGCCGGACGACGCGTCCATCCGTACTCGCACCGGCAATGGCGCCGAGGAATTCCAGGAACTGGGTCGCGCGAATGATCGTGTAGGGGATACCCGAAGCCTCGACCAATTTCTCTTGGGCGACTTTGGCGCGGTAATAGCCTTGGCCGGGTACCCGATCGGTTCCGACGATGGATAGAACGACGTGGTGGCGAACGCCTGCCGCGGCCTCCGCCGCGAGAAGGTTGCGTCCGGAGGTCTCGAAGAATTCCATCACCGCCTTGGCGTCAAACGACGGCGCATTGGAGACGTCGATCACCACCTGCGCGCCGGTCATAGCTCCCTCAAGCCCTTCTCCGGTGACGGTGTTGACGCCACCTCCGCGCGACGCCGCGACCACCTCGTGGCCGCCCCGGCGCAGAATGGCGACGGTCTTCGAGCCAGTAAGCCCGGTGCCGCCGATCACGACTATCTTCATGCTTCACTCTCCTTCGACAGACGCCGGACGTGCAACTTCCCCCATGACCGTCAGGTCGATCGCCGCGAGCGCTTTCTCCCTCGCTGATGTGGCGTTGTCCCCCTCGAGAAACGCGGTGGCTTGCACGGGGAGGAATTGCAGGGTTTTCAGCCCAATGGAGCCCAGCACAGCCGCAAGATACGGCGTGAGAAAATCGGGCTGATTGGCCCGGTCGCCGGTGAAGACGCCACCGGAAGCGATGCCGATGAACACCGGACGATCACGGAGCATTCCTATTTTCCCGGCCGGCGTCGACTTAAACGTGCGGCCGGCGCGCAGGATCTGATCGATCCACGCCTTGAGGACCGACGGTACGGTCAGGTTGTGCATCGGCGTTCCAATGACGATCACATCGGCCGCCTCGACTTCCTGAATGAGCATTTCGGAAAGATCCAGCGCCCCCTTCAGCGGGGCAGCCAACGTAGCGGGCGACGACAGGGTCGTCGCATACTCGGGCGCAGCGTGCGGCAAAGGGACAGCCGCAAAATCTCGCCGGCTGATGCTCGCGCCGGGCGCGACCTCTAGGATCTTTTTGAGGATCGCCTTCGAAAGCTGGCGGCTGTGCGACTCCGGACGCGGGCTGCAATCAATATGAAGGATGTTCTTCATAATTTCCTCTCCTCGGTCAGTGCCGTCACTTGCAGCCCGCGCTGCACCGCCGGACGGGCGAGGCCGCGGTCGAGCCACGCCTGCACATGAACAAAGCGGTCGAAGCCGACGAGCTCGCGCGCTTCGTAAAACCCGATCAGGTTGCGCACCCAGCCAAGCAGCGAAATATCGGCGATGCTGTAGTCAGCGCCCATCACCCAGTCGCGGCCCGCGAGCCGTTCGTCGAGGACACCGAGCAGCCGCGCTGATTCGGTTGCGTAGCGGTCGCGCGGGCGCTTGTCCTCATAGGCCCTGCCGGCGAATTTGTTGAAGAAGCCGACCTGGCCGAACATCGGCCCGACTCCGCCCATCTGCCACATCACCCACTGGATCGTTTCGTAGCGGGCGTTCGGATCGGCCGAGATAAATTGTCCCGTCTTGTCGGCAAGATAGAGGAGGATTGCGCCTGATTCGAACAGCGCGAGCGGCGTGCCGCTCGGCCCGTCGGGGTCGTAGATTGCGGGAATCTTGCCGTTGGGGTTGAGCGCGAGAAAGGCCGGCTCGTGGTTTTCGTTTGCCAGAATGTCGATTCGGTGCGGCTCGTAGGCGAGGCCCGTTTCCTCAAGCATGATGCCGACCTTCACCCCATTGGGTGTCGGCAGGGAAAAGAGTTGCAGCCGATCAGGGTACTGCGCCGGCCAGCGCGCAAAATTGGATGATCGAGCATTACTTTATTCCTGATTCACGATTAGGGATGGGGCAGCTCAGTGGCCAACACTTTGCCCGCCGTCGACGTGCAGGATCTCGCCACTGATGAATGGTGCGGGGTCGAGAAAGAGGACGCTCAGAGAGGGCCGTCATACTCGCCACGCGCCGGATAATCTTTGGCGATGGCAAAGTCGATCGCCTGAAGCAGTTCGGAGAACAGCGGACGGGCGAACGGCATTGTTTGAACCGCGCCGTAATACAAAGTACCGTCCGGTCGGACGAGGAATACGCCAGGCTCTGAAAATAGCGGCGGCTCCTCGACGTTAATCGATGACTTTCCGCGCGACGATGAAATATAGAGTCCCCATCTACGCGCAACCGCGAGCGGCAGAGAGTATCCGAATCGCAAGCGGGTGCCGACCTTGCTCGCCATTTCCTGAGCGCGCTCGCGAATGTCAGAGCTGACGGCGATGACCTTTGTGCCGCGACGCTCATATTCGGGGATCAGCGATTCTAGGTCACGCAGATACTTGAGACAGACCGGGCAATGGAGCCCGCGATAAAATGATATCAACGTAAATAGCTTCGGTGCATCGGCGGCAAGATCAAAGTCGCCATGAGCAAGCGTCGGCACGCGCAATTCGGGAACTGGTCGACGAGGCAGCAGCATTCTCTTCTCCGGAGTTATTGCCTACGAGCAGCGCTCGTCGGCTCAGATAGCGTCCAAACCTGCAGCACGAGACTCTGGCCGAAGCCGATATTGTCGTCGTATTGGCCGATGATCCGCGTGCCCTGCGCTGTTTCGAATGGAGTTCAGATCGAGCCAGCCGGCTTAACGGCGGGAAAGTCCTTCTCGGGATCGAACACGTTGTTGAAGAAGTTCGTCAGCGAGTACATCGCTACCAGAGCGACGATCTCGATGACGTTCGCGTCGGTGTAGCCGGCATCGCGGACGGCCTTGAGGTCCGCATCACTGACATGGCCGCGGGTCTCGATGACCTTCCGCGCGAACTGGACTGCGGTGTCCCGCTTCGGGTCGCTCGCATGCCCCTTCCGGGCGAGAATGATCTCGTCGGCCGGCAGCTTGGCCATATGCTCGGCAGTGTAGCTGTGAATCGTCAGGCAGTAGTTGCAGCCGTTCACCTCGGAAACGGCGAGGCCGATGCTGTCGCGCGTCTTCACGTCCAGCGCCTTGCTCAGGGAGCCGAGCAGTGTCGCCCAGGCATTGAACGCGATCGGACTGTTCGCGAACGCCGCCATCATGTTCGGCGTAAAGCCGATGTTCTTGGTGAATGCGTCCAGCGTCGACTTCGAATCGGCCGGGACCTTTTCCCGCGTGAGAACTTCACAACGTGCCATAGTAATTCTCCTTAACTTACTGGATTGTTGAACGATTATGCGAAGTGCAGCACGTCGGCGACCGGCAGGCGCGGCTTCTGCGGCCAGTTGCCCGGGCGCTCCGGCCCGACGCTCAGCAGCATGACCGGCGCTTCGTCTTCGGCCAGGCCGAACTCGCGGTGCACCGCTTCGGCGTCGAAACCGATCATCGGCGTCGAGCCCATGCCCATCGAGCGGGCCGCATAGATGATCGCGGCCGTGTCCGAATGTGGCCGAGCGGATTGCTTCGTCGCGCTGGCGCTGCGGCTGATCGTCATACAGACCCCGCGCCGGATTTTCCCACTCGGGCACCAGGTGCGCCGGCATGATGCCAGCTTCCACGACTGGCGCCAGGCGCTCCGGAACCGTGCTCGCATCGGCCAGCTGGCCGAGGATGATGAAGGTGACGGCCGCTTCGGTGATTGCGGGCTGATTCCACGCGATCGGGCGCAGCCGAGCTTTTGCTTCGGGCGTGCGAACGGCGATAAACCGCCAGTTCTGCAGGTGAAAGGATGTCGGCGCGCAGGTGCCGATCCGCACCAGCTCGCGGATTTCTTCGTCGCTCATCCTGGCGCTGGTGTCGTAGTATTTGGCAGAGCTGCGGCTCAAAATGGTTTCGATGACGGGATTCGTCATCGTCGGTGCTTTGGGTGAATGAGAAGGTTCAGGCGCGAGAGTGTTTCCGCTCTCCTTGGCCCGCAAAAGGATTGCAGCGGTGGCGGCTTCGGTGGTGGGAATAGCGACTTGGCTCATGGTGTGGCTCCCTCATCAGGTGATTAGTGAGGTTCACTTTAGGCTTGGCAATGCTGATTTCGAGACGCGAACGGCTCAACAAGATGCCCAAAAGGATCAAACCGAGGCGGATCGATCAACGGTCCTCCCACGGCAGCGCGCGCCGTAAGTCGTCTCGTCGAGATCGAGCTTCAGCTGCGGCAGGTATAGAAGGACGTCTCGCGGGTCGGTCATGCGAAAGAGTGCGCGGTCCGCGCCTACGCGCCTAGCTCGTCGTTCGGTCTGAACCGAACGCGAGCGCATTTACGCGCTCTCGCGAGCCAGACGTCGCCATTCTCCCGGCGTCATCCCCATCTTGTCGGCGAACACGCGCCGGAATGCCGCTACCGATTGATACCCAACCGCCTCGGCTACGGCCTCCGTGCTGATCGTCGGCTTCTTCAGCTCGTTGGCGGCCAGGCTCATCCGGATATCGACTAACAGGTCCGCGGCCGAGCGGCCCAGCTTTTCCTGAAAGTGCCGCATGAAGGTGGCGCGTGACATGCCGCACAAGTCGGCCAGATCGGGCAGATTCCAGGGCCGGGTAGGATCGGCCAACATGGCTGAAATGGCGGGGGCTAGTCGTTGATTTCCGGCCACCGCCAACAATCCTTCCGGAGCCTGCTCGGTTTCGCTTGCCGCGCGCAGTGTCAGTGTGAATAGCGCCGAGGAAAGCGCGTTGAGGATGGCGTTGCTGCCCGGCTTGTCGCCGGCGGACTCCACCCGCATCAGCCCGACGAGATTGGCAAGGTGGTTCGCGGCGGACCCGACGCCCCCTTCATCATCGCCGTCCATGGCCCGCACCACCAGATTGGTGGGCAGGTAATTGCGGATCAGCCGATCATGTGGCGGCCCGATGAAAAATCGCCCGCACAACATGTCCAGACGGTCGCCCTGGCCATCATTTGCGCTGAGCATCCATCCGGCCGAACGCTGGCTATTGTACGTTGGCCCCGGCGTATGCCCGCTGCCATCGTGCAGCACGTGCTCCGAACCGTGAGGCAACATCACGATATCTCCGCCCACGAGCTCCCGCGCGGTCTTCGTCTCCGGATCCTCGATAATGGCCCGGCCCTTGAGCACGACGTGGTAGGGAATCTCGTGCGCGGCGGACCGGGGCCAGGCCACGCGCCATGGTGCACCATAGGCACAGCGGACCTCGAGCTGGCCAGTGATGGTGATCATTTGCAGGAGATGGCTGAGCCAATCGATTTGGGACATAAGACCTCGCTACCTTACCCGGATCGCGTAGGACAGAGACGCGGCGCACGGGGCCTGAGGATGGACCTGCACTAGCGGTTAGCCGAATTGCTTTCGGTAAATGATAAAACCCGAGCGTTCGGCGATCCGGTCGTAAAGCTGCATGGCGTTGTGATTGGATTCGTGCGTCGACCAGTACACGCGGGCCGCCCCTCGACGTCTCGCCTCGGCATAGACATGCTCGATCAGCGCGCGACCGACGCCGCCGCCACGTGCGTCGTCCGCGACAAACAAGTCTTGAAGATAGCAGTAGTCGCCCGTCGTCCAGGTTGATCGATGGTAGATCGAATGCACCAAGCCCAATGCTCGTTTACCGACCATGGCGAGCGCTGCACGCATCGGCTCGACCGGGTCCAACAAACGCACCCAGGTCTTGAGCGTCACCGACTCGGGGATATCCACCTCGTAAAATCGTTGATAGCCTTTCCACAGCGGAAGCCAAATATCAAAATCGTGGTTAGCAATGGCTTTAATCTCGACTGATTGCATAGAATGCTCCTGAAATCCCTGTAACGTCCTTAACCCGTTACGCATCGAGCACTGGAAACATTTGATAGCCGCGTTTCTCTTGCGTGCTCATCGCGTAGATTCCTTCACGCTGAGCATCCTTACGGACGAACGCGGATAATCGTCTTCCCGCTGATCCGCTTTGTCCGATTGAAAGCAGCGCAGGCACCGTCGAAGGTCGCGACGGTGCCGATGTTCGTCCGCAGCCGTCCATCACGCACCCGCCAGACGATCTCACCAGTTGGGCGCGATCGGACACGAGAACAAAGTCGGTTTCCAGGCCGTCGGCAGGCCGTGCCTCGGTCAGCCCGGCGATGGTCACCAGCGTTCCTCCGGCTGCGACGCGCAAGCGATGACCGGCAGGGACTATGACGACGACTTCAGCGAACCCGTATCGATCGGCAGGCTGCGCACACGCTTGCCGGTCGCGGCGAAGATCGCGTTGGTCACTGCAGCACTGACAATGGCTGTCGGAGCTTCACCAACGCCACCCGGAGCCTCAGCGTTCTTGATCAAGTGTGTCTC
>NZ_JBVBEF010000095.1:0-28807 GCF_055456055.1 Bradyrhizobium sp. LeoB3 | reverse complement strand
CTGCGCCAAATCCTCGTCCAGCTCATCCGCCGACTTCAGCTCCTCCCAAGCTGAAATCCGGGTTCTTCACGGTCGACCAGATAAGTGGTGATTGCCAAATGCGCTCCCTTTAGCCCTGCCCGGGCAGCGATGGTGCGATCTAGAACGAGGTGGGGTTTAAGGAACCCCGGGATCGTCACTAAACCTCTGTTTGATTGCGCAAGGCGAGGCGGGTGTCTACACCTGGGCTGGCACGACGCGGGATACGGCATGCCCGGCATGCGGTCCTGCTCGCGGCTGGCCAGGTTGTTGGACCGGATGGACAGGACATGCGCTATGGCAAGCCCGAGTTCCGCAACGATGGCTTTGTCGCCTTGGGGCGCAATTCGCTGCGTCAAAACGCCAGCTAACGACAGACATCCTGCATCAAAGAAGAACCACGTGCTGCCTAAACACCTGCGTCGCCTCGAAGCTGAATCGATCGAAATCATGCGTGAGGTTGTCGCCGAGTTCAAAAGGCCGGTCATGCTCTATTCGATCGGAAAAGACTCGAGCGTCATGCTGCACGTCGCCATCAAGGCGTTCTATCCGGCAAAGTTGCCGTTCCCCCTGCTTCACGTCGACACGGGCTGGAAGTTTCGCGAGATGATCACCTTCCGCGATGAGACAGCCAAGCGCCTCGGCGTCGACTTGATCGTCCACGTGAACAAGGAAGGCATCGAGCGCGGGATCAACCCGATCGATTCCGGCTCGGCTCTTCATACGCAGGTGATGAAGACCGATGGCTTAAAGCAAGCGCTTGATCTCTATCAGTTCGATGCCGCGTTTGGTGGAGCACGACGTGACGAGGAAAAGAGCCGCGCAAAAGAACGGATATTCTCCTTCCGTTCGGCCGGACACGTGTGGGACCCACGCAACCAGCGACCGGAGCTCTGGAATCTCTTCAACACCCGAATCCGCCAGGGCGAAACCATGCGTGTGTTCGCAATGTCGAACTGGACTGAGCTCGACGTCTGGGAATACATCATGCTCGAGAAGATCCCGGTCGTCCCGCTCTATTTCGCAAAGCAAAGGCCCGTCGTCCGGCGGAGCGGCGCAATGATCATGGTCGACGACAAGCGATTACCGCTTCAGTCGAACGAGAGGCCGGAGATGCGGATGATACGTTTCCGCACGCTGGGATGCTATCCCTTGAGCGGGGCTATCGACTCCGACGCGACCACGATCGAGGACATCGTCGCGGAAATGCAGACCGCGAGGGTATCTGAGCGCCAGGGACGCTTGATCGATACCGATGAAGCCGCTTCGATGGAGAAGAAGAAGCGGGAAGGTTACTTCTGATGGCTTCCAAAGCGACAGCCGAGCTGGTCCAGGCCGGAACGAAGGACCAACTGCGATTCATCACCTGCGGTTCGGTCGACGACGGCAAGTCGACGCTGATCGGCCGGCTGCTGCATGACACCAAGATGATTTACGAGGATCAGCTGATGGCGCTGGCACGCGACAGCGCCAAGCACGGCACCAACGGCAATGAAATCGACTTTGCGCTGGTAGTCGACGGGCTTGAGGCCGAACGGGAGCAGGGCATCACGATTGACGTGGCTTACCGCTTCTTTACCACCCGGCGCCGCTCGTTCATGGTGGCCGACACGCCCGGCCACGAGCAGTACACGCGTAATATGGCAACCGGCGCCTCGAACGCCCAGCTCGCCATCATCCTGATCGATGCCCGCAAGGGTGTGCTGGTCCAGACCAAGCGTCACTCCTTCATCTGTTCGCTGCTCGGTATTCGTCATGTCGTCCTGGCAGTGAACAAAATCGACCTCGTCAACTACAAGAAGGAGAGTTTTGACCGGATCGTCGGTGAGTATGTGGCCTTTGCTGCCGGTCTTGGCTTCACGTCGATCGTTCCGATCCCGATCTCCGCCCGGTACGGCGACAACGTCATCAACCGCTCCGGCAAGACCCAGTGGTACCAGGGGCCTTGCCTGCTCGATCATTTGGAGAGCATCGATATCCAGTCCGACACTGGAAGCCAGGCTTTCCGCTTTCCAGTCCAGTGCGTGAATCGGCCCAACCTGGACTTCCGCGGCTATGCCGGGACGGTGGCTTCCGCGAGCATCTCGGCAGGAGATGAGATCGTTGTCGCAGCGTCTGGACGGACTACACGCGTCAAGCGCATCGTCACCCAGGACGGCGATCTTCCTCGCGCTGAGGCCGGCGATGCCGTCACCATTGTCGTCGAAGATGAGATTGATATCAGCCGTGGCGATCTTCTCGCCCGTCCGGCTGAGCGGCCGGAGGTCGCCGATCAATTCGCCGCTCATCTGATCTGGATGGACAATGACCCGCTCGTTGCTGGACGCAACTACATCCTTCGCATTGGAACACAGACTGTGGCCGCCGGTCGTATTACTACAATCAAGTATCGGATCGACGTCAACACACGTGAGCACCTGGCAGCCAAGACGCTTAGCCTCAACGAGATCGGATTCTGCAATCTTGCGACCGCAACGCCCACGGCTTTCGATGCTTACGAGGTCAATCGCAAGACCGGTTCATTCATCCTCATCGACCGTTACACCCACCGCACGGTCGGCGCCGGCATGATCGCGTTTCCGCTACGGCGGGCTAGCAATATCGCGTGGCAACCGATTTCAGTGGGTAAGAGAGAGCGGGCGGCGCTCAAGGATCAAAAGCCTTGCATCATCTGGTTCACCGGCCTGTCCGGCGCGGGCAAATCGACAATTGCCAACGTCGTCGATCAGAAGTTGTTCGCAATGTCGCGCCACACGATGCTGCTGGACGGCGACAACGTGCGGCACGGATTAAATGGGGACCTCGGCTTCACCGAGGCCGACCGTGTTGAAAATATTCGGCGTGTGGGCGAACTCGCCAAGTTGATGGCCGATAGCGGTTTGATCGTGATTTGCTCATTCATCTCGCCCTACAGGTCCGAGCGAGATATGGTACGCAACCTGGTTGCTGAGGATGAGTTCATTGAAGTTTTTGTGGACACGCCAATCGAAGAATGCGCGCGGCGCGATCCCAAAGGTCTCTATGCAAAGGCGAACTCCGGCAAGATCAAGAACTTCACCGGCGTCGATGCGCCCTACGAAACGCCAATAAGACCCGAAATTCATCTCAAGACCATGGGGCAGAAGCCCGAACACCTAGCGCAAGCCGTTGTCGATCTATTGATGGCCCGCGCAATCGTCCGCGGCCGCTAGCGTTTGCCAAATTTGCCGTCCTTGCCGAAACACTCGAGCCGGTTAGCTCCCGCAACTTGCACTATAAAAGAAGGGTTCTATCGGCAGAGCTTGCCGTAAGGCCCAAAGCAACGCTTCACAGATGGTCGATATAGGGCTCCACATCCCGCCTGATTTCATACTAGCGGCAACCATCGTAGTGCCGTCGGCGTTGTCGGTGTCGAGCCTCGAATTTCGTGCTGATCGCCGGAGCGACAGCCCTGCGCGAACGCCCCTCAGCCAAATCAGGCCAACTTGCTACTCGTGATGGCATGCTTGGATGTTGCTTTTCTCAGCGATGGGGTCGCCCCCCATGTAAGCCGACCGCGAGCTCCGCTCACTAGTCCATGACCTCCTCATATCGTTTGTCGAATACCGAGAAACCAGCGGACAAGTACAAGGGCAGCGCCTTCGGGCTATCGTACTCGTCTGTGTGAAGCCAGATCCGGCTTGGCCGGCCAGCCCATGCCATTCTGAGGCATTCCGATAGAAAGTAACGCCCAAGCCCCTCTTCCCTCCAGCTGGACATCGATCCCGAAATGCAGGAGCTCCAGCTCGCGGTCGGACCGTTGGCGGAACTCGCATAGACCTGTCCCTACCGCAAATCCAATCCGCTGGCAGTTGATCGAGAATCGGGCGATGCTGCTGCTCGATGTTTGATTTGTGCAAACTGATCGTCGGGACAGTGATCGATCTGCTGCGGTCGCGCGCAATGCTCGAGGCGGAGATTTTGGTGCCGAGGCAGCAAATCAATGTGCTGCGGCGCGGCAATCCCAAGAGACTTCGATTTGCGTCGATTGACCGGCTGATATTGGGAGGTATCTGCCGGCTGTTTCCCAAGATGTATGATACACTTGCAATTGTCCGACCCGATACCGTGATCCGCTGGCACCGCGCCGGTTTTAGGCTGTATTGGCGCAGGAAATCGCGCCACTGTTGCGGTCGACCAACGGTATCGTTGGAGATTCGCCGTCTGATCCGCGAGATGAGCCTCGCCAATCCATTGTGGGGAGCACCGAGACTCCATGGCGAGCTTCTCAAGCTCGGCATCGATGTCGGCCAGACCAGCGTCGCCAAGTACATGGCACGGAGGAGGGGACCCCCCTCGCAGGGATGGAAGACGTTCCTTCGCAACCATGCTGACGGGATCGCGGCGATGGACCTTTTCGTGGTGCCGACGATCTCGTTCCGGTTGCTCTATGGATTGCTGATCATGGGCCATGGTCGGCGGCAGATCCTGTGGCTTGGAGTGACCGCGCACCCAACGGCCGAATGGATCGCCAATCAACTGACGGAGGCGTGTGGCTGGGAGCAAATCCCTCGTTACCTGATCCGGGACCGCGACGGCGCCTACGGAAAGATATTCCTGCGCCGGGTTCGATCCATCGGGATTCGAGACCGTCCGACGTCTCCTCGCTCACCTTGGCAAAACGCTTGTGCAGAACGGCTGATCGGTTCAATCCGCCGGGAATGCATTGATCATGTCGTGGTGCTCGGAGAGCGCCATCTGCGTCACGTGCTGCTCTCGTACATGAACTATTACAACGGCACGCGCACCCATTTGTCGTTGCATAAAGACGCGCCGATTTCACGCGGCGCCGCGACAGTTGGACGCATTCTCTGTCGCCCGATTCTGGGCGGACTGCACCACCAATATGCCCGGACTTGATTTGCGGTAGGCATAGGAATACATTCGAGGTCGAAGCTACCGACGCGTCCATAAGCGTCACCCTGAACGGGCAATTGGTCTCGACTTACTCACTTCAGCCCAATGACGGACACCGCCGCGAGGGCCATATCGGTTTACAGTGCCACACCGGCAATATGCAATTCCGGAATGTGGTGATCCACTCTTTGCGCGACGCGGGCGCTCCGATCGCGTAAGACCCTTCCGAAGACCAGGGATCATTCAGGCGGAACATAACACGATCAAATGAAAGCGCCATCCGCGCGCCTTGCTTAGGATAGGGAGAAGCTAGGGTCCGGGTGTTGCCTATTCCTATTGGGCCATTGGCTCGTTTTCAATCGCCTGGTCGGCGCGGGCGAGCACCGCAGGCGGAATTTTCAGGCCGACAGCTTGGGATGAAGCGAAGGCGTTCAGGGTCGACGCGCCCGCCCGGCTGACCGTATTTCGTGACGTAGCAGATCGCCACCATCGCCGCGGTCAGGCCCGCGGCGGCGCCGATGCCGAGCGCCCAGCGCGGGCCGAACCGATCAGCGACCCAACCGACGATCGGCCCGCCAATCGGCGTACCGCCCAACGCGATGGCGAGGTGGATCGCCATCACACGCCCGCGCATGACGGGTCCGGTCGACAGTTGCACCAAGCTGTTCGTCGAGATGGTGAAGGTCTGGGAGGACACGCCGATAACGAGGAGGGCGAACCCGAAGAGCCAGCGGTTGGGCATGATCGCGGCCAGCGCGCAGCCGAGCCCGAAGATTGCCGCGGCACCGAGCAAAAGCGGCATGCTGGGTTCTTCTCGCCTGGCGGCGACGAGCGCGCCCGCGACCGATCCCACCGCCATGATCGAAGTCAGGAGCCCGTATTGGCCTGCTCCGGCGTGGAAGACCGTGGCAGACATGGTGGAGATGAAGATTGGAAAATTCAGTCCGAATGTACCGATCAAAAATAACATGACAAGCACGGCTTTTAGATCGGGTCTCTTCCACACATAGCGAAAACCCTCGGCGAGGCTCCCGCGGGCCCGGAGGGCTCGATCCCTCGGATGAAGCTCATCGACGCGAAGGAGCGCCAGCGCGCAGAGCACGGCGGCAAATGAGGCGGCGCTGATCAGGAACACCCAGCCGGAGCCCGCGACAGCGATGAGGATACCAGCTATGGCCGGGCCAATCATCCGTGCCACATTGAACGAGGTGGAATTCAGTGCCACCGCGTTCGACAGATCAGCTTCCCCGACCAGCTCCGACACGAAGGTATGGCGCGCCGGCGAATCGAATGCCGCTACACAGCCCAGCAGAAGCGCGAAGGCGTACACATGCCACAACCGGACGATCCCTGCGACGGTGAGGATGCCCAGCCCGAGGGCGAGCACTCCCATCGCCGCCTGGGTGCCGAGCAGGAGCTTTCGCCGGTCCAGACGATCGGCCGCAAAACCGTTCACTGGCAGCAAAAGGGCCTGGGGTCCGAACTGGAGCGCCATCACCACACCGACAGCGGCCGCATTACCATGGGTCAGGTGAGTGAGCACGAGCCAGTCCTGGGCGGTGCGCTGCATCCATGTTCCCACATTCGAGACCAGCGCCCCGCCGGCCCACGCGCGGTAGTTAAAGCTGTTCAGCGAACGAAACGTGCGCTTCACCGGCCGACCCACGAATCCGCGGTCGGCATGGTGTACATGGTCACGGGGCGAGCCCTCGGATCAGGCATAGGCTAGAAGTCCAACCTTGCTTCGAACATCGCAGCCCGTCTTGTGCTGTAGCCTGCATTTTTCCCCTGCAATTTTCGCGTGACCATCGTGTATCGCGTGATGGGCCCGTCTTCAGGATCATCGCCTCGATAATGTACGACGGCGTTTCGGGGCGCTTCGTGTCCCTTGCCAAAGAGTTTCACGGCATACGCTTCGACGACTTGCAGCGAGGGGTCCCGCGCAAATTCCCCCAGCGCTGCGAGCTCGGCAGTGCTGGCTCCGCCCGAGCGCCACGGCGCTTCCAGAACGCCTGATCGTCTTCGGCCTTTACCGTCGAGCCCCTGAGCAACATCGTAGTTCCGGCGCGAAACCAGGAAGCCCGGATACTCACGCATGGCATCCTCGTACAGTTTGGCCTGAGCGGCGGCGAGGCAGACCGCGCCGGGCATCGGCAGCCGCGCCAGCGCCTCCCAGCCACCGCGCACGCAGACCAGAGCGGAGCCGCCATAAACTCGGCATCCTGCATTGTTCGTCGCGACCCTCTGCTTGCCGTGATACGCGATCGTCATATCATCGATCGTGATCTGCCCGATGCTGACAGTCGTGACGTCACGGAGGTTCGACTCGACCACCAGCCCGTGGGCGGCGATCGCGGCCTCGGGAAACGCCTCGAGGAACGCTTCGACTTCAGCGGTTGTCATGGCAACGGCATGGCCTGCGCCTCCGGCCGCGAGCGGCTCTTTTATCCGGATCGGCCCCGAGCTCAAGAGACGTTCTGCCGCGGTCCGGGCGTCGTCCACGCTGAAGACGGTGTAACCCGGCAACACGACGTCCTGGACCGATTCCGCATAGCCAGAAGACCAGCCTTCCGGTCGATCCGCGCTGGGATCGACGAGCTGATGGATGATTGCCTTGGTTTTCGCGAAAGGATAGGGGACGACAGCGCCGAAGAGATCGGTGGGAAGGCGAATGCCGAGGCACGATGCCTCGTCCAGCACCAATGTATCGTCGGGAACGAAGAACACATTTCCCGGATACCTCTTGGCGCTGTCGTAGAGACCCGCAAACTTGGCGCCTTTGATCTCAGCAATCGCCGCGGCAACGATCGATAGGGTAGCTCTCTCATGGGCGTACATGTGCCCTCCCAGGCGGGAGAAGTAGACGACCACTACACCGTCCGAATTGGTCCACGGCTCCGCACACGAGGGTTGGCCTCTGGCCGCGGCATCGCTTTTCGCGCCTGGAGTGTGGGTGAGGGGTCGAGAGGGCCACGAAGGAGCGGCCGCAGCCGTTAGGGATCGCAGTCCAAAAGGATTTCCGTCCATGCGCAATCTCCTCGAGAGGTCGAGCGTTGTTGCGAGAGCTTGGACGGTAATCGTCTAAACGGGAGTCTGCCTTTTCCCGTGAGCGCTGAGTTGGGAGCGCATTGGGCCGGGCGCAAGTGGCCAAGGCGGACTTGTTGACGCTACATTTTTTTGAACAGATCCAGCGTCACTGCTGAATGCTGTGAGGGCATTGTTCGCCGAGCCGCGAAACGTTTCGAATGAATTTCGTGCGATCCAAGCGTGATGAGCGCCTCATGCAAGGAGACGCATTTTCATTACGGGTTCGTAACGAGCTTCTCGCGGTGGCGATATGAACGAGCTCGATGTTGATTTGAATTCAGCGGTTGCGCCGGACGCGATGTCGCGTTCGTTCGGGGCTTGCCGCTGAAACGCAGTCCATTCACAGAAGTATGATCGCTCGCTCCACCTTGGTGGGGGAGGTGGGGCGATCGCGATCTTCTGCTCGAGGCGATTGCCAATTTGGTCGACAACGCCGTGAAATACACGCCGCAAGGCGGCCGTGTCGAAGTGGAGCTCTGTCGCTCTGGTAACGAGGATGTGCTGCGCATCAGCGACACTGGTCCCGGGATTCCGGCAGCGGAGCGAGATCTTGTCACCAGACGCTTTTATCGGTCGGAGAAGATCCGCCATGCCGCGCCCGGGCTTGGGCTGGGCCTGAGCCTTGTCCAAGCGATCGTCAAGCTGCACGGATTTCGATTTGCGATCTTGCCCGGGCCCGGCTGCATCGTGCAAATCTCGCTCGCCAGAGTCTCATCGCGCTGCTCAGGTCAGAACCCGCATTAGTGGATCCCGTCGGCCTCCTCCAGGGATGTCGATGCTGCTCAAATCCGATTGTGGAGCCCTCGCGTCGCGGGGAGCGCTAATCCGTCTGAGCTCAAGTGCCGCCTGGCTGCGCGCTTGACTTTCACAAAGGCGCAAGTTTCGATCTGCCGCACGCGTTCGCTGGAGATCGACAATTCGCGCGCCAGCGTATCGAGCGTTGGAGGGTCCTCGTTCAGCCGTCGCGCCTCGAATACCCGTCGTTCCCGCGCCGTCAGGGTATCCAATGCGGCGTGAAGCGCGCTTGCTTGGTGTGTGGCTTGGTCGTGCTCGGCGAGAATCGCCTCGGCGGTGGGCGATGGATCGACCAGCGTCGATTGCCAATCCATTGTCTCGTCTTCCCCGCTCACGGGCCTGCTGAGCGACAAGTCACCGCTCAACCGCCGATCCATCTCCATCACGTCGCGAGGCGTGACCTCGAGCCGTTGAGCGATAGCGTCGGCCATCTCCGGCGTGAGACCGGCCGTCTCACTTGCAAGCTTGCGCATTTCGCGCCTGAGGCGAAAAAACAGCTTCTTCTGCGCAGCTGTCGTTCCGATCTTGACCAGCGACCAGGAGCGAAGGATGTAATCATGGATCGTGGCCTTGATCCACCACAGCGCGTAGGTCGAAAAGCGCGAACCGCGGCCGGGCTCAAACCGAGTCGCGGCAATGACCAAACCGAGGTTGGCTTCGGAGATGATGTCGGCAAACGGAAGACCATATCCCTGATAACCCTTCGCCACCTTCGCGGCGAGCCGAAGATGACTGGTAACAAGGGCATCGGCAGCTCTGCGGTCGCCATGTTCTTGCCAGCGTCGTGCCAGCTGTTGCTCCTGCTCTTGTTCAAGCATCTCGAACCGTCGGATCGCGTGAGCGTACCGTTCAGAAGGGAACCGCTGCGTCCGATCGATCTTCGTGGTTTCCAAACTAGCTGCGTTGCAGTCTGGCATTGTTCAGCTCCGATGATTGAGCCCGGCACGCAAACGGTAGGAGGAGGAGCTGCCGGAGAGCTATTAAAAGGGAATTCTGATGTCTAAATTCGTTGTTAGCCTGGGCTGGGAGCAGCCAGACCAGGGCCGCACTCCTTGTGAGCACGACCACGATCGCAATGCGCAAGATGGTGCGCGGGATTTCAAGCCGCGGGGGAACTTGACCCAGCTTCCGGCGCGCGGCCGCGTCGGCCACCAAACATCTGCTGCAGGCGATCGAGATAGAGATAGACGACGGGCGTGGTGAACAGCGTCAGGAGCTGCGAAAGGATCAACCCGCCGACGATCGTATAGCCAAGAGGCTGTCGTATTTCGGATCCGGTACCAGTGCCCAGCATCAGCGGCACGCCGCCCAGGAGTGCCGCCATCGTGGTCATGAGGATCGGCCTGAAGCGGAGCACGCAGGCCTGGTAGATCGATTGCTCGGACGTCAGCCCTTCATTGCGCTCGACCTCGAGCGCGAAGTCGACGAGCATGATGCCGTTCTTCTTGACGATGCCGATCAGCAGAATGATCCCGATGATGGCGATCACGCTGAGGTCCATATGCACGGCCATCAAGAGAAGCAGAGCGCCGATGCCGGCCGATGGCAGCGTGGAGAGGATCGTGATCGGGTGAATGAAGCTTTCATACAGCACGCCCAGGATGATGTAGATCACAACAAGCGCTGCGAGCACCAAGATCATTTCACCGCTCAGCGCCGCCTGGAACGCATTCGCGTTACCCTGGAAAGTTGTGACAAGCGAGAGCGGCTTGCCGCTGGTGCGTTCGAACTGCTGGATCGCGGAGACGGCGTTGCCGAGCGCCGCGCCCGGTTTCAGGTTGAACGAGATGGTGGTCGAGGGAAACATTCCCTGGTGGTTGATGACGATGGGCGCAGCGGTGACGGTGCTCTTGGTAAGCGTGCTCAGCGGTACCTGTTGTCCGTTGGAAGAGTTGAGATAGAGTCCCTGCAAGACGGTCGGGCTGGTCTGGAAGCGCGGAAGGACTTCCAGCACCACGTGATACTGGTTGAGAGACGTAAAAATGGTCGAGACGATGCGCTGGCCGAAGGCGTCATCGAGCGTATTGTCGATGGCAGAAGGCAGAATACCGAAGCTGGATGCAACCTCGCGGTTAACAGTGGCATCGAGTCGCGGCCCGGCGTTCTCCTGGTCCGTCGTCACGTCGGTAATCTCTGGAATGCTCTTTAGCTTGTCCAGGAAGACAGCCGACCAGTGATTGAGCTCGTTCGAGTCTGAATCGGTCAGCGTATATTGAAACTGGGTTTTGGCCAGCCGCGCCCCAACCGTGATGTCTTGGGCGGCCTGCATGTAGAGGGTGATGCCCTCCACGGAAGCGAGCCTGGCTCGGAGCCGGTTGATCACTCCGTCGGCGCTGGCGTCGCGCTCGTCACGCGGCTTCAACGTAATGAAAACCCGTCCCTGGTTGACGGTGGCGACCCCGCCGCCGGCGCCGATCGCGGAGCCCACGGACAAAACGGCGGGATCCTCCACCACCTTATCAATGACGGCTCGCATGCGCTGTGTCATTGCTGGATAGGAAATATCCTGGGCGGCTTCTGCGACGCCGACGATCAGGCCGGTATCCTGCTGCGGAAAGAAGCCTTTTGGGATGACTACGTACAGATAGCCGGTTGCTGCGATGGCCAGAAACATCGTCATCAGGGTGATCAAGCGATGGCGCAGCGCCACGTTCAGTCCACGCTCATAGATTGCAAGCAGCCCGTCGAAAGCGCGTTCGGATTGCCGGTAGAGCCATCCGTGTCGTCCGGTGTCGTGTTTGAGCAGACGGGAGCACATCATCGGCGTCAGCGTCAGCGAAATCAGAAGCGAGAGGATCAGCGATACGCTTACTGTGATCGCGAATTCCTGGAACAGCTTTCCGACATAGCCGCCCATCAGGAACAGCGGGATAAACACCGCGATCAGCGACAGCGTGATCGAAATGATGGTGAAGCCGATTTCGCTCGAGCCTTTGAGAGCGGCTTCCATTGGACTTAGCCCTGCCTCGAGATGGCGGACAATGTTCTCGATGACGACGACCGCATCGTCGACCACGAATCCGATCGCGATCGACAGCGCCATCAGCGAGAGATTGTCCAGGCTGTACCCCAACCCGTAGAGAGCGGCGAACGTGCCGATCAGCGACAGCGGCACGGTGATGGCGGGAATCACGGTGGCCCAGAAATTGCGCAGGAAGATGAAAATGACCATCACCACCAGCGCCACCGTCAAGAGCAGCGTGAATTGCACGTCGGAAACGGAAGCACGGATCGTCTGGGTCCGGTCGGACAGGATATTGAGCTTGATGCCGGGCGGCAGCGCGGCTTGTAGCTGCGGCAGCTGGGACTTGATCAGGTCGACGGTTCGGATGACGTTGGCGCCGGGCTGGCGTTGAATGGTCAGGATGATCGCCGGTTGTTTGTTGACAAAAGCGCCGATCTGATTGTCCTCGGATGCTTCGACCACGTTGCCGATGTCGCTGACGTGCACCGGCGCGCCGTTGCGGTACGCGACGATCAGGTTCTTGTAGGCATCCGGCTTGAGCAGCTGATCGTTGGTCCCGAGGGTAAAGGTCTGGTGCGGACTGTTCAGCGTGCCCTTCGGCTGATCGACATTGGCCTGCATCAGCACGTTGCGGACGTCTTCCAGGCCGATGCCGCGATTGGCGAGCGCCTGCGGATCGACCTGCACGCGGATCGCCGGCTTTTGCTGGCCGCCAATGCCGATCAGGCCGACGCCCGAGGTCTGCGAGAGTTTCGGCACCAGGATGTTTTCGGTAAAGGCGTCCACCGTCGTGAGTGGCAAGGTATCGGATGTCAGTCCGAGAACCAGGATCGGCGTATCCGCAGGGTTCACCTTGCGGATCGTCGGAGGGTAGGGAATTCCTATCGGCAAATACGGAGTTGCCGCATTGATGGCGGCAAGAACGTCGGTTGCGGCGCTGTCGATATCGCGGCTGAGGTCGAATTGTACGGTAAGCTGGGTGTAGCCGAGGGCGCTCGCGGAGGTGACCTGGGTCAGGCCGGGAATCTGCGAGAACTGCTGCTCAAGCGGGGTCGCGACCGACGACGCCATGGTCTGCGGATCGGCGCCCGGCAACCGCGCCGTCACCGAGATCGTCGGGAAGTTGACGTTCGGGAGCGATGCGACCGGAAGCAATCGGTAGGTGGCCAGCCCGCCGAGCAGCAGGCCAGCCATCAGCAGCACCGTGGCGATTGGCCGGTGAATGAACGCCGCGGAGATGTTCATGGGATTTCCTGCTCGACGGAGTTCTGCAGATCGGCTTCCTTGGCTGCGTTGCCGTGGAGCTCGTGCACGCGCGTCCCCGCCTGAAGCCGGTATTGGCCATCGACCACGACCTTCTCATTGGCCTGCAGCCCTGAATCGATCAGCGCGTTGCCATCGCTGATATCGGCTACCCTTACCGGACGCGTCGTCACGGTTTCGTCAGGCCCGATCACCCAGACGAAGGGGCCCCGTGGTCCCTGCTGGATGGCCGAAGCAGGGATCGTCAGTCCATTGTGGCGGGTCTCGAGAAAGAGCCGTGCATTGATGAGTTCGCCCGGCCAGAGCATCCGTTTGGCATTGGGAAAGCTCGCTCGGAGCCGGATCGTGCCGGTGGTCTGGACGATCTGGTTGTCCACCAGATCGAGCTTGCCTTCGTCGAGCTGGGTTTTGTCGTCCTGACTGTAGGCGAGGACATTCAGCGGTCCCTTGGCCATCTGCCGGTTGATTTCCACAAGGTCGGTCTGCGGAAGCGAGAAGAGCAGCGAGATCGGCTGGATCTCGGTCACGTCCACCAGACCATTCTGATCGGTCGGATGGATGATGTTGCCGATGTCAAGCTGGCGAATGCCGGTCACGCCGTCGATCGGTGACGTCAGTTGAGTGTAGCTCAAGTTCGTCTTCGCCTGCTCGATGACGCCCTCATCGGACTTCACCATCGCCTGAAGCTGGGCCAATTGGGCCTTCGTGGTATCGACGAGCTGAGTGCTTGCCCAACCGTTCTTGGCAAGCGGCAGGTATCGGTTGAGATTGGCTTGTGCATTGTCGACCTGGGCCTGATCGCGATCGCGATTGGCGACCGCCTGATCGAGTTGAGCCTGATATGGGCGCGGATCGATCTCGGCCAGGAGATCACCCTTCTTCACCGTCTGTCCCTGCTTGAGGGCGATCTTGACGAGCTGTCCAGTGATCTGGCTGCGCACGACCACGTTGTTATAGGCGATCACCGTACCCACACCACGCAGGTAGATCGGTACTTCGTGTTGGAGCACGGCTGCCGCAACGACCGGCACGGCCGCTGGGGCGACAGTTACCGGATTTGGTGCGGCCTGACGGAATTGTCTGGCGGCCAATCCAGCGCCACCTGCGCCGATCACGCCAACAAGCATAACGAGCCATAACTTTCGCATGTAATGCTCCGGAAGCGTTCAGCAGCCCGACGAGGATGAAAGGGTGCTCGTACCGATACCGCCGGTCATCGAGGAGGCGGAGGAGCTGGTCGTACACGGCGTCGTGGTGCCCGGCATGGTCGTGCCGTATGTCGTACTCGAAGTGCTGGGCAGTGGCACCGTTGTCATCGGACTTTCGCCGCTGGTATCGGCCTCGGTTGCGCCGAGCGGAATCGTGTTGCCGACCACGTTGGAGGTCGAAGTCGTAGGCTGGGTTGAAGACGTCGTGCTGCTGGACGTCGTTGTGCAACTTGGGCTCGATGTCAGGCCGCCGCCGTCGAATGTTGAAGAAGTGGATGACGCCGTGCTCATTCCGCTTGTAGAGGAGGTGGATGGCGTCGTGCTCATTCCACTCGCGGAGGAAGAGGATGACATGCCGCTTGTCGAGCCGATCGCATTGCACGACGAGCTTACCATAGGGCTCAAACCGCCGGGATTGATTTCGGTCGCCCCAAGCGGGACGCCGGCACCAGTGAACGTGCTTGTTCCGCTCGAGCCCGGCGTGCCCAAAGGAGAAGTCGCGCCCATTCCTGAGGCGCTAACGGTAGTTTGCGCGTTGCTTGCTGTGCAGACGCATAGCAGCGCGAGCGCTGTCATCGACAATCGCTGTCGCATCGACATCTCCTGGCGATCGATTTATAAACCGCTTGCTAAAGCCTATGAGAGGGCTGGCGCGGGGCGGTTGGACCGGATGCAAGCGGTCCCACGCATGAGCTTCAAGGGCCGTTAGCTACTAGGATAAGTACGCAGCCAGCCAATCTGGACCACTAAACTCTTGCGCTGCAAACTTAAACTGGAATTTATGTCCATGCGAATTGGCGGGTGCTGCACGCAGGATCTGGTTGCCCACAGACAACGCCGCGATGCTGTCAGCTATCTTGCGAGGGGGCCCGCTCGAACACGATCTCTGCAACGCAACCCCGTCCGGTTGGCGCAGGTGAGATCGCAAACTGAAACCCGTGCAGCTTTACGATCGCGACGACCAGGCTTAGGCCCAATCCAAGCCCGGGCTCTCCGCGGCTCTTGTCCGATCGATAGAAGCGCCTGGTCACGAGATCACGCTCGCTCGCCGCGATTCCCCGTCCCGTGTCGCTGATGCGTAGCACACTGTTTTCTCCGATGCGGCAAAGCTTCAACTCGACGTGGCCGCATTCGGGAGTGAATTTCACGGCATTGTCGACGAGATTTGCAATGGCTTCGAACAGAAGATCGCGATCTCCGCGAGCAAAAAACTCCTGCTTGGCTTCCACCGTCAAGGCGACGGCTTTTTCCTTCGCCATGGGCTCGTAGAGGTCTCCGACGTCGCGTACCAGCTCCCCCAATTCGACTTCACGAAATCCCACCAGCCGCCGGTTGTGCTCAATCTCGGCGATACGGAGCAGTGCTGTGATCATCGTCAGCGACTGATCAAGGCCGGTAATGGCGTGATCGATAGCCGCTTTCAAGTCATCAAGGTTGGTTGCCTTATTCCGACCCCTCTCTAGAGTCATCCTCACATTTGTAAGCGGCGTCCGCAAATCGTGTGCGATGTCATCTCCCACTCCGGCAACGCTACGGAGGAGATCCTCGATTTCATCCAGCATCCCATTGATCAGTCTTGCCAGCTCGTTGAAGGGAGCACCACCTTGCACCGGCAAGCGTTCGCGCAATTCGCCCGCTACGATGCGCTGTATTAGCCGGTTAAATTGATCGAGCCGCTGTTGCGTCCTGATGCTCAGGAACGCTCCGAACAGTGAGCCAAGGCACAATGCCGGAACGAGGCCCCAAGCCACTGCACGCTCCACCGTGTGTCCGATTTCTGCCAGCTCGTCGGTATTCCGGCCGACAACAAGCGTTTCTCCATCGTCAAGCTTGCGTGCGACAGCGCGAACCATCTGTTGCTCGCGCCCGACAGCATCGATCCGCACCACCGAAAGCTGCTGTGCAGGGGCGTTGGGCGGTAAGCCGCGGGGTAGGCTTTCGATGTTCCCGATGACGCGATTGCCTTGGGCGTCGAACAGGCCAACAAGCTTCACCCGGCGCGGGTCTTCGTTGAGGTGCTGCTGAACGGCCTGAAGCCGCTGCTGTGGCGGAAGGCTGGAGAACACATTGGCGCGATCAGTAATCAGCCGATCGACGCTCGAGATCACGTACCTGGAGGTCGGCCAATAGATGAAGGCAATTATCAGGAGGACGCATAGCGCGAACACGCCGGTCGCGCCCATGGTCCCGCGAAGGACGGTCCAGCGGAACGCCCTCGTCCGAATATTTTTAGGAGGGCGCACGCAACACGAACCCTTCTCCCCGGACATTGAGAATCATCGGCGGCTCGCCGGGCGGATCAACCTTGCGGCGCAGCCGCCCCATATGCACGTCGACTAGATTGCTCTGCGGGACAAACTTGTAATTCCAGACCTCCTCGAACAGCATCGCCCGCGTAAGTAGCTGGTCTTTACGACGCATCATGTATTCGAGCAGACGGAACTCGCGGGGCAGGAGGTCGAGCGAGCGGCCGTCACGTGTCCCGGTGCGCTCCAGCAGATCGAGCTCAAGCGGTCCCAACCGCAGCACGGTGTCTCGGCTCTCACTGGGTCGGCGCAGCAGCGCCTCGATCCGCGCAATCAGCTCGAGAATCGCAAACGGCTTGGTTAGATAGTCGTCGCCACCGGCCCGCAATCCACGGATTCTCTCATCCACCGCTCCCAGAGCACTCAAGACCAGAACAGGGGTTCGCACCTGCTCCTGTCTCGCGACCTCGATGATGGTCAGGCCGTCGATGCCGGGCAGCAAGCGGTCGACGATCATGATGTCGGCCTCGCTCGCACGCGCTTTGTCGAGACCCTCGATCCCCGTTGCTGCCCGATCGACCTCGTATCCGCGACCCGTCAGCTCAGCCATGATCTGTTTGGCCGTCTCGTCGTGATCCTCGATCAGCAGCACCTTCGGCATTGCGTCTTCCTTGGCATCTTGCTGCAATCAACGGGCAGGGCATGCCTCATCACAACTCGGCCAATTAATGGCGC
The DNA here is from genome assembly GCF_055456055.1 of Bradyrhizobium sp. LeoB3. NCBI lineage: Bacteria > Pseudomonadati > Pseudomonadota > Alphaproteobacteria > Hyphomicrobiales > Nitrobacteraceae > Bradyrhizobium > Bradyrhizobium sp. LeoB3. The sequence continues at coordinate 11,615 of NZ_JBVBEF010000095.1, read as the reverse complement.
TTTGTGGAAAATACACAATGCGCATAGCCCTAGCATAAGGCAGAGCTTCATTAAATCCAGTTTAGTTTTGTAAATTCGGCTTTAGGTCAAGGACTTCTCTCAAGGAAAGGGTGCCGCGCCTAAGCGGATCGCAGGTCGCGGAGCCAGCCCTGGCGATCCGAATGACCTGCGCTGTCGCGGCGTTTAAGATTGCGATCAGACCGCGCGAAGCGCCGCCTGCACCTTCGCCGGCGTGAACGGCACCGAGCGCAGGCGTACGCCCGTGGCCTCGAACACGGCCCCGGCAATCGCCGAGGGAACGACGGCGCAGGCCGGCTCTCCGCCACCCCACGGCACCTCCTCGGGTCGGTCGATCAGATCCATCACGACTTCCGGGATCTCGGGAAAGCTGAGGATGGGATAGCTGGCCCAATCGAGACTCGTGACCATCGAGCGATCGAAGGTCACCTCCTCCTTGAGTATCCTGCTCACCGTCTGCACGATGCAGCCTTCGATCTGGTTGCGCAGTCCATCGGGATTGATGATCTGCCCGCAATCATGCGCGACGTAGAAGCGCTTCACGGCAAGCGCGCCGGTCTTGCGGTTCACTTCAACCTCGGCGACCGCACCCACATAGGTACGCACCAGCTCGTATTTCACATAGCCAAGCCCGCGTCCCGTGACGATCTCGGCATTGCGATCGGGCTTGGGGCGCTCGCGCCATTTGCTGAGCTTGGCCAGTCGCTCCAGAAGGTCCTTGCCCCGTGTGTCGTCGAGGTGCTGAAGGCGAATGTCAAGCGGGTCCGCGCCGATGTTCGCCGCGATCTCGTCGAGAAAGGATTCGTTGGCAAACGTATTCTGCAGGCGCCCCGGAGAGCGGATCCAGGCTGGTCGCAACGGTGTCGATTGCAATCGATGCGCGGTGGTCGTGACGTTCGGAATGACATACGGGATCGCGAGGTCATTGAGCACGCCGCCAGGGCTGAGCTTGCCGAGACTGTTGAGCCCGGCGAGATCGGCGCCGGTGAGTGGCACCAGCGTTGCGGCCCCGTCAGGCACGAACAGTTCCGATTCCCAGGCCGCCAACTGGCCCTGCGGATCAAGCCCGGCGCGCATGTCGAGCAGCGTCGGCGGTCCCTTGGGATCCCAGCCATGCTCGTCGGCGCGCATCCACTGCACCCGGACCGGCTTGCCCACCGCGCGCGCCAGGAGCGCTGCATCCGCCGCGGCATCTTCATGGCCGTTGCGGCCGTAGCAGCCTGCGCCCTCGACATAGATGCAGCGAACGTCCGCCTCAGCAATGGCCAGCATCGCGGCGAGTTGCTTATGCAAGTCGTGGGTTGCCTGCGAGGCCGTCCAGCACGTCAGCTTGCCACCAGAGAAAGTTGCTACCGCGCAGGAGGGGCCGATTGAGCCGTGGGTGTGCATGGCGAAGTCGTAGCTTGCCTCAAGCTTGCGTGGCGCAGCCTCAAGGGTGGCCCGGGAGCCGCCGATACGACTGGTGACATCGTCGCGCACGATCGGGGTGTTCCGCACGTGCTCCCAGACCTTGCTCTGTTCCGGCAGGCCATTCCAGCTCGACCAGGTCACCCTCAGCTGTTGCGCGGCCTTGATCGCGCTCCATTCACTCTTGGCCACGATGGCGAGAAAGTTGTTGATGCGGACGACCTTCACAATTCCAGGGATGTCGGCGATTGAAGATTCGTCATAGGAGACGAGCGTGGCACCGAAACCAGACGGACGCACAACACGGCCGTGCAGCATGTCAGGTAGCTTGAAATCGTGCATATAGGTGAAGCGGCCATTCACCTTGTCCGGAATATCGAGGCGGCGCACCGTCTTGCCGACGACGGTGTATTCAGCAGGCGCTTTCTGCGGCGCGTCCTTTTCGATTTCGAGCGCAAGCGTTGTTGTTTCAACAAGACTTCCGAGCGGCAGCCGTCCGCCGCTCGTGGCAACGACCACGCCATCCCGAATCGCAAGTGTGGAAATGTCACGCCGCATCTGGGCAGCGGCCCGGCGAAGGAGGGCTTGGCGCGCTGTCGCGGCGGCGCGGCGCAACTGCGTGCCGCCGTTCTGGATCGAGAAACTTCCGCTGGTCGTGCCTTGGTCCGGCGTCAGCGCGGTGTCGCCCTCGATGATCGAAATCTGGTTCATGGGGACGTCAAGCTCGTCGGCGACGATCTGGGTCAGCGCGGTCCGCACCCCGGTGCCGAGATCGACCTTTCCGGAATAGACTGTAACGTGCCCATCCTGTGCGACCGCAAGAAAGCCGTCGACCCGGTCGGTCGACAGGGTTTTTCCACTGGCAGCTACCGCCTTGGTGCGAGCCATCGGCAGGCTGAAGGCCACGATGAGCGCGCCACCGGCCTGCAGCAGTGTACGCCGATCGATCATTTTGTTCATGGAGATATCCTTGTCAGGAGCTTGCCGCGGCGCGCATGACCGCGCGAACAATGCGCAGATGCGTTCCGCAGCGGCAGAGATTGTTCGCCAGTTCTGACTTGACGTCCTGCTCGCTTGGCTTCGGATTGCGCGCCAAAAGGTCGGCCGACTGCATGATCATGCCGTTGATGCAGTAGCCGCACTGCACGGCTTGCTCCTCGATAAATGCCGTTTGCAGCGGATGCGGCCGGGCATCCGTGCCGAGGCCCTCGAGCGTGACGACGCGGCCCGAAACCGCCGAGAGCGGCATGACGCAGGAACGGGTAGCTGTTCCGTCGACGTGCACCGTGCAGGCGCCGCATTGGCCGAGACCGCACCCAAAGCGAGGTGCATGCAGGCCGAGCTCAATTCTCAGAACATAGAGTAGGGGGGGGTCGGGATCGTCGACCGTTACCGAGACCGCTCGGCCGTTCACGTTCAGGGAAGTTGTCGCCATTGCGGAATTCCTGCCTTGCCGTTGCCGCCACGCAACCTCTTATCGGCGTCGAGCCGTTGAGCCCCACCGCCGAATGGATCACGAGTGCCGTAAACCGATCGGTTAAATGACAGGAGCCAAGTAGGGAGGTGGCGCGCTCGACCCAAGCAAAAATGTTCGAGCTCAATTTGAATTGAGCGCGTGGGATCTGCCTGTTTGTCAGCTGGGCGCTCCTCGATCCTAAATCCAAATTTAATTGAGAGAGCCACCTGGTGGACCGACTTCGAGAAATCGACAGCGCAGCACTTCGTTAATCCAGTTGCGCAATCAGTTTTCCGATTGGAGGTCAATGTGGCTCTTTCCTCGCGTGCGATCTTGCTGTCCACGATCCTCTTGGCCATCGCCGTCTCACCCGCTTTGGCGCAGGACTCAAGAAGCGCAAATCCGGTCAGCAGAGGAGATGATGGTAATCACGAGCAGCAGTTCATTTGCGACAATGACTTGGCGGTGAGCAACATGACGAGTAGGAAACCGACCGGCGACGTGGACCACGATTTCGCAGCGATGATGATTCCCCACCATCAGGCCGCGATCGATATGGCACGCGCCGAGCTGAAAAACGGTCACAACGACGCGCTTCGGCAACTGGCACGCAACATCATAGCGCAACAGGAGCAGGAGATATCAGTCATGCGACGTGCTCTCGACGACGAGTCGCGAACGGGCTCCAAAAATCCCCGCACAAATCCTGCGGAAACCAGCGCGAATTCCGCAAAGCCGAGAGCGCAATGAGCTTAGCAGAGATCGTTCTGCGCGACGTTCATTCCTCGATGTTAAGATTGAAGCGTGAACGTCCGCATTAAGACGAATTGAGTTTCGTTACGCGCAATTTAGTGGGGCCGGATCGCCTCTGTCTTACATGTAGATCGACGCATCTGAAGCGTTCAGATGCTCCCGAAATGAGAAGTTTCGCACCGCGAGAGCACTCCCGTTCGAGGATAGCGATCGCTCTTGCGCGCTCGGCGAACTCTCGCATGGATCATGCATGGAGAAACGACTATGACGTCATTCAAGACACTTGCCATGGCCGCGGTACTTTCCGCGCTGGCGGCAACGCCAGTATTTGCGCAAGCTGCCATGGAGGCCTATGCAGCGAGGGGAAGCGGAATCGCTCCTTCCTTTGCGCAGCGTTATCGCTCTTACGACGCGGCCTCCGGTACCTTCCGCGGCTATCACGTTCGCCGGCATTCTCGCCAGTGAAGCCCAGCGGATAAAGAGCCGAAGGCAATCCTGAAACTACGACCGACGTACATGACAACAACGTAAAAGGAGCTTTGCAATGAGCGAGAATTCTCGCGATGAATTCCAACGTGCTGGGAATGGAGTGCCACGGCGCTCGGTGCTGGTCGGTGCGGGACTTGCGGCAACCGGCCTGGCGCTGTCAGGCGGGGTTGCAGCAGCCGAGCCGATCAGGCAGCGGCCTGTAGCCGAGCCGGTAAGCGGGCCTTACCCGATGCCTCCTCCCGAAAAGACCGCCGGGCCGATCGTCCCAGGGCGCGGCTCGGCGCTCGCCGGCAAGGTCGCGGTGGTGACGGGTGCCGCCCGCGGAATTGGTCGCGCGATCGCCGCCGAATTCGCCGCCAATGGCGCCGCTGTCGTGGCTCTCGACATTGCAGGACCGGTCAGTCCGACTGCCGATGCAATTCCGGCCACGGACGCAGAACTTTCCGAAACAGTATCGCAGATCGCGAAGTATGGTCGGCGAGGCACGGCTGTCAAAGCGGATATTCGTGACATCGAGGCTCTGCGAGCAGTTGCCGACAGAGTCGAGCGCGAACACGGGAAGATTGACATCATTGTCGCCAATGCCGCCATCCAGGGTTGGAAGCCGTTGATGGAGATGGACGACATGGACTGGCGCGACCAGATTGAGAACAATCTCAATGGCACCGCCAACACCGTCCGTGCCTTTGGACCCAAGCTGGTTGCCCGCAAATATGGTCGCATCATCCTGCTCTCTTCCATGCAGGGCAGAATGGGCACGATGGATGGAACGAGCTACTCCGCATCGAAATGGGGTATCCTGGGGCTGATGAAATCGGCTGCTCTCGAGCTGGCTCGGTACAACATCACCGTCAATGCCATTCTGCCGGGACTAGTCGGTACCCCGTTGACATTCAACGAGCAGCGGTTCCGCGCGGCCATGGCGCAATCCAATCGCCAACCTCCTGCGTACCCTACAGCGCGGGAGACTTGGGATGCTCGTGCTCCGACTGTGCCGCTTCAGGTGGGATGGCTACAGCCTGAAGACATCTCGCCAGTGGCGGTCTTCCTGGCATCGGACGCCGCTACGTTGGTGACTGGCAGCGAGTTTGCGGTGACCGGGGGAGACGCGGCGAAGGTAAGCTGATTGATAAGCACGAATGCACGTGCCGCTCGCGACCTCGGGCGGCACGTGCGCAAAGAGCGCTCGGCGATCTTCTCCGCTGCAATTTCGGCTTTCTGGCGTGCAGCGGCGCGGATGAGTCCGAAAAGCGATTCGCACACATGCGCGTTTTCATTCGCGCTTTGCGACCTTGCCGCGTGAACATTCATCAACCGATATCAGCCGCAGCGAGCGTACGATTTGGCATATCCGCAGCCCTATGAACAAAAATTTAGTCACCGTAAATCCTATTTAATAGTCGCGCGACGCCGCCGACCTACCTGCATTGCATCGATCATCGAGCGAGCGCCTCCGACCGGAGAGTGCGCATTGTTAATTGGCACTGACAGCGGAAGGCGGCGATATGGTGAAGAATAATGAATCAAGATCCGGGCGCATCGAAACTCCGACCCAGAATGGCGCCCGCAGGCCGTCGGAGCAGACTGTTTCGCTCGGCAGTCGCTTTCGTGCATGCCGCAGCTTCCTGCTTACGCCAGGCTCCAAGCCGGAGCGGTTTCTTGGTACCCGAGCGGCCGGCGGCGATGCGATCATGATCGATCTTGAGTCAACGGTTGCTCCCGATGACAAGCAGCAAGCACGCGAAGCCGCGCTGGCCTTCTTTCGAGAGCCGAGCGATGCGGACTTCGTGCGCATCCTGCGCATCAATAGCCCGCGCTCGGCGATCGGGCTCCGCGACCTGCTGACTCTCCTCGATGCCGGCAGTCAGCCTGATGCAATCGTAATTCCAAAATGCCAGTCCGCGGACCGAGATCCGGGTCGTGGTGGATGTCCTGGATGGCTCGCGGTCGTCAATCGGCATCATTCCGATGGTCGAGCTTGCGCGGGCGGTTTTCGTTGCCAATCATATGGCTGGGGCGTCCTGGCGGCGGGCGGCGCAGAGAAGATGGCGGCGTTTGATGATGCACTGCTCGCCCGTCACCTCAGCCCTGGCGGGACCGCAGACCTGCTGGGACTTACCTGGTTCCTAGCTCAATTCCCCAAAACGCCATGAAAGCACGATGAACCAGACCGACGCAGAGCGGGACGTTTCGGCTGTACTCTTGTATCGAGCGCGATTCTCGCCCGCAGCACGCCTTTGAGGTCCGCCGTTGGCGTCGACGGCGGGCGAGGGCTGCTGCGTCGCGACGTCGCCGGTTGTTCTACTGCGCCGCCATGCTGCGTGCCGGCGGTGCCATGAACTCGGGCCCGACGGGATTGCGGATGGTAGCATCAAGGATGCGATTGATCTCCGCCTTCGCCGGCGCGTCGAGCCGCCAAGCGCTCACAGCGTCGACGGGCTGAAGCTGGTTTGGGTGGCGAGCGCCCCATAGCGCAGTGGTGATTCCCTGGTCCAACGTCCACCGGATCGCCAGATGGATGACACGCCTGCCGAACTGCCTTTGCGCGAATTCGTCGAATTGCTCCGCGGCAGCAAGATATTGCGCGAATCGGGGTTGCCGAAATTTTGGATCAACGCCACGAAGGTCGTCGCCTTTGAACGCTGTATCAGCACGCATGCGGCCCGACAACAGGCCGCGGCACAGCGCGCCGTAACCAAAAGTCGCGATCTTGTTCTTGCGGCAGTAGGGCAGGATTTCAGCCTCGATACCGCGCTCGAACAGATTGTAGGGCGGCTGCAATACATGCAGTGGAGCAACCTGGCGGAAGCGTTCCATCTGCATGACCGAGAAATTGCTGACTCCAATCGCGCGGATCTTGCCTTGCTTGAGCAATGTGTGCATCGCATCGGCAGTTTCCTCGATCTCCACTAGGGGATCCGGCCAGTGCACCTGATACACGTGATATGATCAGTTCGAAGTCGCTGCAACGAGTCCTCGAGTTCCTTCAAAATCCGCGCCCGGGTAGCATTTCGGAAAACCCGTCCCTGGCTCCATTCAAGACCGACCTTGGTCGCGATCACCACGCGTGACCGCAGATTGCTTTCCGCCAGCGCCGTGTCGACGATTTCCTCGGAGCGCCCGAATCCGTAGACGGGAGCGGTGTCAATCACATTGATGCCGCGGTCGATCGCGGTGCGGATCGTTGCAATCGATTCCGCCTCGCTCGTTCCGCCCCACATCCAGCCGCCAATTGCCCAGGTGCCAAGTGCAACCCGCGACGCCTTGATGGCAGTGCCCGGAATATAGATATGTTCCATTTCACCTGTCCTGGATTGATCCAGCATGAATCGGCTCCGGCTTGTTGAGTGTTGAAATTCTGCGCTCACGGCTTGAGCGTCTTCAGATATGCGATGACATTCTGACGATCGTTGCTGCCCGGAAGGTTCGTCAACATTTTGTGCCATGAATGTCTGCGGCAGGGTTCGTAAGGAACTTGTCCAACGTACTTTCATCCCAGGTGATGTTTGCTGCCGTTAGCGCCGCCGAGTAATTGAACCCGGCTTGCGCGCCACTCTTGCGGCCGAACACGCCGGTAAGCGATGGACCAACCTTGGTCACGCCGGGCTGGGTCGCATGGCACATGCCGCAGTGGCTGGCGAACATCTGTTGTCCCGCACCAGCATCTTTGGCGGCGAGGCCGGCCGATGAGCCGAGCGCCAGCAAGGCAATGCCACACGAAGCGGGCTTCACAGCCGCCCGTAATCGAAGTTTGCAGGTCCTCATGTTGCCATCTCGACTCGCAAACACCAGCCTTCATGTAACCGGTTCAGCGCATGTGGCGGGGGCGCCATCCGGGTTCACGATGCTCATCATGGACCGCGTCCGGCATTGGGTTTTTCGGACTCGACATTTAGCCCGGCCTCCTCTGAAGCCAGCAGGCCAAGCGCAGACCAATCAAGCTCCGAGTATCCGCGCGCTATCCCGGTGATAAAGCGGTCACGCACGACGCTGAGAGTTGGCATCGGCACCCCCGCAGCTTCTGCTTCCTGCAGCGCCAGCCGCATGTCCTTGAGTGCCAGCGGAAAGACCAGGCCGCCAGCCCGGTATTCTTGCCCCGCGATTTTGCTGCCATAGCTCCGGTGGAACCGGCTATCGAACATTGTTCCGGTCAGAATCGCGAGTAGCTCCTGGGTATCGAGCCCGCGCTTTCGTGCGAGCGCACAAACCTCGCCCAGGATTTCGAGATTGGCCGCGATCATGGCGTTGCCGGCCAGCTTCATCAGATTCGCTGTCGCCGGAGCGTTGCCCACTGCAAATGTGCGCTGGCCGATCGTGTCGAAGATAGGCTGACAGCGCTCGATATCCGGCGGCTCGCCGGCTGCAATGACGAACAACTGGCGGGCTCTCGCCGCGTCCGGATTTCCGAACACTGGCGCTGCGACGTAACTCTGCCCATTTCGAGCATGCTCGCTCGCTAAATGGGAAGCCACCGCGGGACTGATGGTACTCATCGAGAGATGGATTGCGCGGGGCCCCAGGCTCGTGAGCAGGCCGGCAATTCCGAAATCCCTGCGGCCGAACACCACCTGCTGAACGGCCGCATCGTCGGGCAGCATGCTGATGACGAGCTCGCAGCCGAACAGGTCGCCAAATTCGGTCGTCGGTTCGAGGCCGAGCGCCGCAAGCTTCGCGATTTGCTCCGGCCGCCGGACGTAGGCGATCACCAACTGGCCAGCAGCCGCCAGGTTTGCCGCTATCGCTGTACCCATCCGACCGAGACCGATAAAGCCAATCCGGCCTTCTTGCGGCGCGCGCTCGCGGCCAGTCCTCGCATTCGCCTGTGAACTTGTCATTTGTCGCTCTTCGTGACGGTGGTGCTCGTTGAGACGCCGCTATGCATTAAGAAGATTTGGATCGATCGGCATGGCTCGAATCCGCTTGCCGGTCGCCGCAAAGATGGCATTGCAGATCGCGGGCGCCATTGGTGGCACGCCGGATTCGCCGACGCCGGCCGGCGGCGCGCTGCTTTCGACGATATGAACGTGTGTCTCCGGCGTGATATCCGTCCGCGCAACAAGGTAGTCGGTGAAGTTGCTTTGCTCCGTGCGCCCTTGTGTCATGGTAATATTGCTGTAAAGCGCATTGCTGAAGGAAGCGGCTCCATCCGATAGCGCGACATGCGCAGTTCTCGCATCAGCCGCAGTAGGCTGGCCAGGTAGCGTGTGGACGACGGTAGTAGCGATCATAGCAATCCAGGCCGTCGTCTAACAATCGGCCATACCTCGGCCAGACGCCGCCGAAACGGTGCATAGCACCGTGGTGTAAACCCGAACCATGGCTCCCACTTGGTTCCCAAGGCCGATACGGCCGCCGCCAACGTCCATGCGGGCCCCAGCGTTGGTCCCCATGTGAGCCCCTCCGCGGAAACCTCCTATATGCCCACCGCCGAAGCCGCCCATGTGGCCGCCACGACCGCGTGCTTCGGCCGTGGCCGTAAGCAAGCTTGCGGCGAGCATGGTCGTTACCATAGTCGTCACTAGTCGTCTCATCATGTCATTTCCTTTCCAATTGGGAGAAGCGCCCGGTATTTAGCCCTTCAAGATCAACGGCACGCGGATATCTTGATCGAGCAGGTTCTCTGTTCGGGACTATCACCATTGCGGGACATAGGTGCGATCGTTTCCGTCGTCGCGAGCGGTTTTGCCGTAGCACTCTGCAGCAATGCCCGATGCAGTTTCGAGGCACTCAGCATAGCTCGTGAATCTGCAATCGGTGCCGCCTTTGTCATAGGATAAACAATAGCGCCCCGAGGGACGATGGGCCCCGCCGTCGCGATGGACCCTGAGAGGGCAAGCGCAGATAGTGCAGTCGCGGAGGACAGCAAGCTTGCAGCAGTTTCATTGCGATCTCCTACTTAGCTTTCGTCGTTGAGGTGGGAGCTGACGCAGGTGAAATCGATTATAAAAAACTTCATGATGTGCTGAGTGCTTATTGCGTCCGACCGTAAGCAGAAACGACCGGTATAAAAACGGGCCAGAAACATCGTTTCTGGCCCGTCGCTTTCAAGGTAGATCACCATACGGCGCGGCGGATCAATAACCTGGCATCGGTTCGCAGGGGACCATTGTCACAAGGCTGTGTCGCGAACGCGCCTACGCGCGGAGCCGGGATGCAGGCCTGCCTGTTAACGTTTAGGTCGGTCGAACGCTCGCATCGGCAGTCCCGGCGGCGTGGCGGGTGTTCGGGTGATACTCGCGAGCCAGGACGGGAGTCGCCAGCATGGTCGCAACGACCAGTGCACCCTTGGTCACTTCAGTTCTCCAAAGGAAGCCAATGACATTAGCTTCTCGACCGGGAGATGCGAACTGCGATCGGTCACCCAAAGGTACGTCTTCTCACGTTGCTTCAAACCGGCGAGATGATTGGAGCGAACTAATCTGAGACCAAGGCGATCGACAACTTTCACCCAGCCGTTGAACGTTCTGAAGTCAGGAACGGAAACGGCAGTCGCGGAGCAAAAGCGCATCTTCGGAGTTCGCTTCTGACACAAGGGAACGTGGTGTTCTGCTCGAGCTGCGTTCGCGGTACACGCGGGCAGGGCCGGAATAGACCGCTCGCCGAATCACAATGGACCACTCTTGGAAACTAAAAATGAATTGCATGGGATCGGCATATGGCGAACCTACATCAGAGCCGTGCCGTTCTCCTCCCTCAGGCACATACATCAACCCCCGCGATCCGCAGCGGGTGTTTATCCTACAATGTACACGACGATTTGCCTGCGGGTCCGGACCGCGCTTTGATAGGGGCGCAATACGCTTCATGATTGCGCGCTGGAAGAGATTAATCGTCGCGACCGTAATAGCTTCTCAGCAAGTGATAGCGATCACCTTCTTTTCTGTAAACCTGATGTAGGCATCTTCCTTGAGTACAGATGGCGGTCTTGTCGCCACAACGAAGACGTCGAAAGTGCAAAACGAGAAATTTCGAATTTTGACGGTAACCAGCGAAATAGCGTTGCGCCGCCAGGTCTGGCCGACACATTCGCGTCAACGCGCCTCGGACTTCTGGCGGCAATCCATCAGTATTGTGGACATTCCATATCTCATCCTCGAAGGAGCTCCCACGGCCGAACATCGGCGTTACCTGGTTGAGCAAGCCGAGCAGAAGCGCCAATGTAATAGAACGAGCAGGTACAATCATCGATATGACCAATTCCCAGGCTTCGTATTCGTTTTCGGCGCGCCGATCGTTGTCTTGGGACAAGACACCACGTCCGGGATAAACAGATGAACCAAACGTACGAGGCCGAATTGTCGGACCTCTTAAATTCGCGTTTAATTGCCGATGGGATGGATTGTGCTGCGCGAAGCGTGCGCCAGTGTGCTGTGAACCGCACTGCGGACTCTAGTCACGTGAATCTAAAGTTCGCCACATAAAGTCTGTTGAGCTTTGTGGCAGAAGCGTTTGACGGAAGCCAAAATCTGATCGGCTGACTTGGTCCATTTGA
>NZ_JBVBEF010000094.1:0-28953 GCF_055456055.1 Bradyrhizobium sp. LeoB3 | reverse complement strand
ATCAAGCCGCGTCATGGCATCCAAAGTCATCGGCACATGTGCCGTGCCCAAGTCCTTACCGGCCAAGCCGGCATGCACACGTTTTTGCTGATTCAGCAACACATGGCGGGAAGAAAGCTTATTCATTGGAAGTGTCCTTCAATGCTGGGCAATTGAATAGACGGCGCGCTCGGTATTGATGTGCGCGGAACGGACCTTTGTCGCGAAAGCTAGGCATTCCCTCTGACAAAAAATACCCGTAAAATGTCGGGCATAACGTTCAAGGAATCTGAAATGCGGAGCCCTGGCGTCCCCAGTCTCGACCAATTGCAGGTATTTCTGACCGTTGTAGAGACGGGAAGCTTCGCGGCTGCGGGACGAAAGCTCGGGCGGGCGACTTCGGCTGTGAGCTATACGATTGCCAATCTCGAGCAGCAGCTTGGGGTTCAACTGTTCGATCGGGACCAAACGCGCAGGCCAACGCTGACGGCGATTGGCTCATCCGTTCTGTCAGAGGTGCGCATAGTGTCAGTCGGCGTGGACCGTCTGCGTGCCAAAATCAGGGACATGCTGGGCGGCCTTGAGTCCGAACTCTCCATCGTCGTGGACGTCATGCTCCCGGCAGCTCGCGTGGTCGATGCAATGCAGGCGTTCGAGAAGAAATTTCCGACCGTCGCGCTGCGTCTCCATATCGAGGCGCTCGGAGCGGTGACACAGCTCGTACTTTCGGGGGTTGCCGGCGTGGGCATCAGCGGCCCTGAACATAGGGGTTTGGCGGGCTTGGAGCAGGTGCGCGTCGGAGGCGTCGAGCTGATCCCGGTCGCCGCACCAACCCACCCATTGGCAAAGAGCAAATCCAATCCGCCGGGTGCGGCAAGGAATCACATCCAGCTCGTGCTGGCCGATCGGTCCACTCTGACGGAAGGAAAGGATTTCGGAGTCGTCGGCGTTAGATCGTGGCGCCTCGCTGATCTCGGCGCAAAGCACGCCCTACTGGTAGCGGGAATCGGCTGGGGCAGCATGCCCGAGCCCATGGTACGTGCCGATCTCGAAGCAGGGCGTCTAAAGCAGCTAGAACTGCCGGAATGGAGCAGCGGGTTCTATGCCCTGCAGGCGATCTATCGAACCGAAGCGCCCCCCGGTCCGGCGGCAGCCTGGCTCATCGAGCGATTTGCAAAGCAGGCGGACGCAACCTGGTAGCCGTGGAAAGCTCGCGGATGTTGCTCGAAGTCGCACCGGCTGAGCTGTTCAATCAGTTGGTGACCAGGCTCGGCTAGCCGACTCATAGGTCCGCGAGCCGCTATGCTCTTGGCCACTAATCTCATCGGCACCCCGAAAGGGAAGCATTAGCAAGCGTAACCAACAGAGCCACAATTTGGTCCCTTTCAGAACGGCTCGACTGAACACGTAAAGATGTATCCAAGGCCGCGCGCGGTTTGGATGATGCGCGGCGCGCTCGGATCCACCTCAAGCTTTCGCCTCAGACGCAAGATCTTCACATCGATGCTTCGATCGAAAAGATCTTCCTGAATCCGAGTTGCTTGTAACAAGTGCTCACGCGAAAGCACGCGCTGAGGCGCCTCCAGAAAGGCAATCAGCAGCGCAAACTCTCGCCTGGTCAGGGGGACTAATGCTCCATCAGGACGGGTGAGCCGATGCCCGCGCCGCTCGACTCGCCAGCCATCAAATCGATACCCGCCTCTCTCAGGATCTCGAACGCGTGTCGCTCTGCCTATCTCGCGCCGTCGCAGTATGGCCCGAATTCGAGCGAGCACTTCTCTGAGGCCGAAGGGCTTCAAAATGTAATCATCCGCTCCAAGCTCGAGTCCCACGACTCGATCGGCCTCGTCGATCCTGTGACCCGTAACAATGATGACGGGGACGTCAGAACTTGACCGAACATCTCTTAGGACGTCCAGACCGTCATCCTGTCCCAGCTTTAGGTCGAGGACGATGAGCGCTGGATCAGCGCGAATATGTCGTCTCAAATCGCCCCGATTGGAAACGGCAACTACAGAAAAATGATGTGCTTCCAAATAACTCGTAAGTATTTGTCGAACAGTGGAGTCATCATCAAATACGATAATATGGCCGACCTTATGACTCATAAGCTGCTCACAATTTTCAAACAATCCATCAAATTAGTGAAGGCCTAACAGCGTGATCTACAGTATTCCGCTCGTGGACGATTTCTCGATTCCGCCTCATACAGATCGACGCAGAGCCGCCCGTGCGTTCGTGCGCGAAATGTTCAAGAAATACGAGCTACAAGATGACCGGGCCGTCTTCGGATTGAAAATCTGTGGGAATAGCGACCACTGCACAACGCGAGAGCCAGAAGCAACTTTGCGAGATTTTGAGGATTTGCATTTGTCACAGGGAAAGGTTGGCACTTTCAGAAAACAGAATGATAACGCAAGTGCCCTCCGGTGGGCCGCAACGAGGCAATGCCAGAAACAATTTCCTCGTCGTTAGCATTGCGCTTGGCGGGCCTGACAGTCTGACTAAGGCACAACACGTTTGCCGACTATCAGGTGGTTGGTTGGAAGGCGCCTGCCCGTACTGTCATCAAAACAAATGCAGGCGGCCCCATCCGATGGGAGTTTGGACCGACCGTTTGATTATCGCCGGTCCTGCGTGCACCGGTCATTGAAGGGCTGAATGGGGTCCGACATCGCAATTCTCCACGACTGCGGTACGCCTCCGGGAATTTGCGCCGAAGGTCGTACGACCACGCTTGGGCTAAAGCTAGCCCCGCACTGCAACATACGACAGCTTGCGCTCGACCGAATGTTGTGTCCGATCGTCCATGTCGACCCGCTGCAATCGTGCCTCGTCGCCGACGCCACTTCGATCTCATTGCTAAAGCTCTTTGGCTCGTTAGTAAGCGCTTCGCCGATCCCCTATGGGGTTGGGCTCGACGCCTTTCGGAAGCTCCATGGCATGAGGTCCTCGATTGCGCTTTGCGGGTGACCGTTGAGGATGGCCGTGAGCGTCTCGGCGATGTATGCGACTGGATTGACGTCGTTCAGTTTGCAGGTTGCGACGATGGACGAGAGCAGCGCCCAATTTTCGGCACCAACCTCATGACCGGCGAAGAGTACGTTTTTTCTGGTCAGGCAAATCGGTCTGATGGCATTTTCAACCGGGTTGGTGTCCAACTCTAGACGGCCGTCGTCGAGGAAGCGGGTGAGCCCCTGCCAATGGGCGAGCCCGTAGCGGATGTCTTCCGCCAGTGTCGAGCCTGAGGAGATCATCGACAGTTGTTTTTCGAGCCACGGTTTCAGGGCGGCGATGATCGGTGCCGAGTGCTCCCGTCGAGCAGCGAGCCGGACTTCCGGCGACGAGCCGCGCACCGTCGCCTCAACAGCATAGAGTGCTGCGATCTGGTGCACGGCGGCCTCGGCGATCGGGGACTTGGTGTTGCGCGTCAACTTCACAAAGCGTCGACGCAGATGGCTCCAGCAATGCACGAGCGCCCATGGTCCTTGAGGCCGCTCGATGCGCGTCAGCCGATCGTAGCCCTCATAGCCGTCGCATTGCAGGAACCGCCCGCGGAAGCCCTGCAGGAATCGCTCGGCATGCTCACCGCTGCGGCCCGGCGCATAGCGGAACAGAGCGAGCGGAGGACCTTGGCCACCATGGCCGCGATCATCGCACGCCATCGCCCAGAAGAAGCCCTTCTTGGTTGTGCGTCGTCCCGGATCGAGCACCGGCGCCGTGGTTTCGTCCATGAACAGACGATCCGCCGCGGCCAGGTGTTTTCGCATGTGATCGGCGATCGCCGTAAGGTGGAAGCAGGCCCGGCCAGCCCAATTGCCAAGCGTCGCGCGATCCAGTTGGACCCCTTGGCGGCCATAGATCTCAGCTTGCCGATAAAACGGCAAGTGATCGCCGAACTTGGCAACGATCACCTGGGCAATCAGTGCCTCCGTCGGCAGCCCGCCCGGCACCACGCGCTCCGGTGCGTGCGCCTGCACAACCGAGCCCGCGCAGCGGCGGCAGGCGTATTTCGGGCGGCGCGTGATCAGGACACGCAATTGCGCCGGAATCAGATCAAGCCGTTCGCTGATGTCCTCGCCGATCTTCGCCATCTCGCCGCAGCCGCACGGGCACAGTCTGCTCTTCGGCTCGATGATCTGTTCCACCCGCGGCAGGTGCGCCGGCAGCCGCCCGCGGTCGCGCTGAGGCGCACCAGGTCGGCTGTCCGAACAGCCCTTGATAATCCGCTCCGCCTTTTCCTGCGCAGCGGCGAGAACGCCCTGAGCAATCTCCACGTCCTCAAGCGGCAGATGGTGCTGATCGGGATGCAGCTTCTCGGATCTGGCACCAAACTTCTCGTGACGCAATTGGCCGACGATGACCTCCAGCCGGCGCCGCGCCTCCTCGGACGTGGCCAAAGCCATCTCCGTCTCGACCAGGAGAGCCTGCAAACGCTCGTTTTCTTTCTGGAGAGCCGCAAGGTCCACACGCCAAGTCGAACACATAAGCGCGGCAAATTCCACTCGCCGCGACGCTCATGAGTCACTCTGCCGCAGTCACCCCGCAACCTGCGGACGCCGCGCATGCTCAGGCCGGACCAGTCGCCAATCCAGACCCTCAAACAAGGCGGCGAACATCGCCGGTGAGATCCGCATCACGCCGTCGCAAATCTGAGGCCATACAAACTTGGCGCCCTCGAGCCGCTTGTGCACCAGCACCAATCCAGTGCGATCCCAGATCAAAATCTTGATTCTGTCGGCGCGTTTGGCGCGGAACACAAACGCTGCGCCACTGTACGGATCAAGGCCGTGCAGCTCCTGCACTGCAGCCGCGAGCCCGTCGACACCGCGGCGGAAGTCAACTGGTCGTGTCGCCACGTAGATCTTCAGATCAGCAGCCGGTGCAATCATCGCGATGCCCGGACCGCTCGGATCACCTCCGACAGCTGCTCGACATCAACCGCCGTTCGGATCACCATGTCGCCGATTACGATTTCTACCTTCGCCGGGGCAGCCTTCGACGATCTCGTTGGCGTCGATGTGGCATCGACTATCAGGGGCGCAAACGACGCCGCCACGCTCTCTGGCAGCGCCAGTTGCCCTTGTCGAAGCCGCCGACGCCAATCGTAAACCTGCCAGCGCGTCGCGCCATGCTTGCGCGCCACCGCTGCTACCTCACCCCCCGGCAACAGGCTCTCCGCCGCTATCCGCGCCTTCTCCGCATCCGAGCGAACCCGTCGTCCTGTCGGACCTTCGAGAACCTCCAGGCGACCTCCATACCCCGCCGTTGAGACGTCTATTTGGACGTCCATTTTGCCGTCCACTCCCACGATAGCCTCCGTCGCTAAATTGAAAGCTTCTCGCACATTCAATACAACGGCGGTATCAGGGGAACAGCGTGGCGCTTACGCTCGTTAATAACATCGAGAAGATGCTTGCTTACCCAATCAGCAACTTTTTTGCTCGCGGGACACACGACCTTGTCCCAGTAGCGTTCCCTCTCCCGTCAACCTTATCGTGACGATTGGCTATGCACTCCACATTGACTGGCCGCTTGATGGACAAGAAGCGAGCAGTGCGGATGACGCTCGTAACCATGTTTCGGCTGTTCGAAATGCCAGCGTAACACTCCATCGCTACACGGACTTTCTCTGTAGCTCCTTTAATCCTGTCTAGATGCGGCGCCGCTAGCGCATCCTTTCCAAAGTTCGCTTTTCGTGACCACTCAGAATGCGATCATCACGCGACGCGAGTACCTCGGTGTGAGCAGTGTCGCGCTCGGCGGGCTTCGGCTTGCTCCGAGCCCTGCGAGGGCGGTATCGATTCCATCTTCGTTCGTTCGCTTGTCGCTCAATCAAAATCCGGTGGGACCCGCGCCGGCAGCGAAGGAAGAAATCCTAAACGAAATGGAGAGGATTTGTCGTTGTCGCGACCGAACTGACCTGCTAACGAAAGCCATCGCGGCGAGAGAGCGCATGCCGGACGAGCAGATCATCCTGGGCGAAATTCTGGAGCAACTAGGGTTTCTGTTGGCCTTGACTAGCCCGGTTGGGGGAGAGTTCGTCTACTCGGCGCCTAGCTATACGGCGTTGGTTGACGCTGTTGCGCCGGGCGGCGGACAAGCCGTTGCGGTCCCTCTGAACGACCGGATCGAAAACGATTTGCCCGCGATTTCCGCAAAGGTAAATTCGCGGACGCAGGCGATCTACCTCGTCAATCCGCATAATCCGAGCGGCACGGCGAGCGACCGCGAAACGTTCCTGCGGTTCGTGCTGGAGATGTCGAGCCTCACCACCGTGATTGTGGACGAAGCTTATCTGGAGTTTGAGCCCGATTTCGACGCACGAACGGCTGTTGGTCTGACCCGTGCGGGAGAAAATGTGATTGTATTCCGGACGTTCTCCAAGATCTTCGGACTCGCGGGACTTTCGATCGGTTACGCGGTTGCGCCCAAGGCCTGTGCGGCCGCCTTGAAGCGGGCTGGACTAGGCAGGCCCGGGAACTTCGATCGGCTTGCTATTGCCGCCGCACTCGGCAGTCTCCGGGACACCAACTACATCCCGACGGTCAGGGCGCAAGTCGCGGCTGAACGCGAGAAGTGGCATCGACTGTTCGATCGCCTGAAAGTCCGTCGCTCGGACTCTCGAGGCAATTTCGTCTTCTTCGAAACGCGCCGGCCACACGTCGAGTTTTCGGCCGAGCTGAGATCGAGGGGAATAGACATCGGCCGCGGGTTCGCGCCCCTCGAAAACTGGGCGCGAATCTCGATCGGCCTGCCATCTGAAAACAAGATTGCACGCACGGCTGTCGCCGAACTGCTCGTCTGAACGTTTGCGTTCACTTGCGCCATGTTCAAGCAGAATACGCGTCGCTCTAGGAGCTCGAGCGCACAAGCGGAAAGCACATGCCAATCCTACTCCGGGAGCTGACAATCCTGGGGGGGAAAGCCGGCCTTGACGGTTTGTAAAAACGTTCTTCAAGCGGAGCGGCCGAGCGACCTGCCAAATTAAGAAGATCACCTCAAAGCCGGCTTCCGATGTCCCGCTCGCGTGAGCCTTTTTTTCCGTACACCGTTGGCCTGACTAGTTTGATCTTCCTGGGCAGCCGAGCATGTGATTTGGGACACTTCGCTCAGCGAATCTGTTTAGAAAACCGTCTGAAACACCCATCCAGCGGACAACCTGAGCTGACTTACACGCGGGTTCGGCAGATATGAGAATGTTCGCAAGTCAAGGTTCGTGAGCCGAACGCGACCACGCCGCCTGCTCCTCAAGACAACCAACTGATGTCGCAGCACCGCGTTCTCGGCTTCAAGCCGCAACTTCGACCTGAATGGCGAGGCCAAGACGGCCAGAGCGAAGCAGAACAGCCCGATCATCGCACCAGCTTAAGTGATTCCAACGTGGTATCACACTCGGATCAGGTTTTCGGTACACACAGGCACCAGCAAGCGCATCGTTGCAGCGACGTCCCCATCCATCAAGTTGCCGCTATCCTGGTCGCGGCTCATTGTAAGGATCGATCTGTCCCTTGTGTGTCGCCGGATCCGCCTCGAAGGCCTGCTTCCCCTTTGCGGCCCACAGCACTCGTGCCCGTTCGCCTTGATCGCTTTGGAGCTTGTCGGCCATCCAGAGCAGCGCGCCTAGGATGGTGGCGCGATCATCGCCGGTCAGCTCCACGACGCGAGCCTTGACGACGAGGCCGCCCAGTTCGATCAGGTGCCGCGTGCGCTTGCGACGCTCGACCTGCCACGCGCGCATATCATGCAGCGCCCTTGCTGCCTGTTGACGGTTGCGCGCCGCCCGGTTGCGCCCGAGCGCCACCAGTGTGGCGCTCAGCCGCCGGTGCAGTTCGCCGCGCCCGGCTCTGAAAAAACGCGGCCCCGCGCCTGGCCCATGCCTCCCTCTTTCCGGGCTCTTTTGTCTCGGCCAGCACGATCAGCGCGCCCGCCAGTTCGTCAGCGCTGAGGTTATCTGCGCCCGTGGCGATGACCAGTTCACCGAGCTGCTGCACCTTGCGGGTTTTTAGTTCTCGCGCCTTGTCTTGAAGCGCTTTCAGCTCCCCGTCGAAATCCCGCGGCTTGCGCATCACGTCCTCCTGCAATGTTGACGGAGCAATGATAGTGGAGCGCCCGGCACAATGCTGTAAGGTCGTCAGGACGGTTTGAGACGGCGTAATCCCTCCCGACACTTTTTCGAGGGAGGGCGCGCTTATACGTCGTGCCGATGTGCGCTTCGCCGTGTAGATGATCTCGTCGCAATGGCGATCTATCATCTTCATGTCAAGGTCATTGGCCGCAAGTCCGGCTCCAGCGCGGTGGCATCAGCCGCCTACCGCTCGGGCTCGCGGCTGCGCGATGAGCGGCTTGATCGCAGCCACGATTTTTCTGCCAAGCGCGGCGTCGTCCATTCCGAGGTGATGTTGCCGGAGAATGCGCCGGAGGCGTGGAGCGGTCGCGAGCGGCTCTGGAACGATGTCGAGGCCCTCGAGGTCCGCAAAGATGCCCAGCTTGCCCGCGAGGTAGAGTTCGCCATTCCGCGAGAAATGACCCAGGCTCAGGGCATCGAACTCGCCCGCGACTTCGTTCGGGGCGAATTCGTCGATCGGCGCATGATCGCCGACCTCAACGTGCATTGGGACATGGCCGAGGACGGCATGCCCAAACCGCATGCCCATGTCATGCTCACCATGCGCGCGGTGGACGAGGACGGCTTTGGCCAGAAGGTGCGGGAGTGGAATCGCACGGAGATGGTCGAGCGCTGGCGGAGGCGCTGGGCCGAGCTCGCCAATGAACGCCTGGCCGAGTTCGACATCGACGCCCGAATTGACCATCGCAGCCTCGAAGCACAGGGCATAACGCTTGAGCCGCAAAGCCAGATCGGCGCGCCGGCACAGCGTATCAAAGGCGAAGGGATTGAGGCCGCCGACCGCGCCGAGATGCACCGTGACATCGCGCGGAACAATGGCGAGAGGATAATTGCCGATCCTTCCGCCGCATTGGACGCGATCACGCATCAACAATCGACCTTCACGCAACGCGACATGGCGAAGTTTGCGCACCGGCACAGCGACGGGATCGACCAATTCAATGAGGTCACGGGCGCGATGCGCAATGCGCCCGATCTGGTCGAACTCGGCAAGGACGCTCGCGGCGAGGATCGCTTCACCACCCGCGAGATGATCGAGGCCGAACAGCGGCTGCACCGTGCCGCCGAACTCATGGCCGAGCGGGAACGCCATGAGGTTCACGACCGGGACAGAGAGGCCGCGCTTGCCCGTGCGGAAGCGCGGGGTCTTGTGCTTTCGGGCGAGCAGTCCGACGCGCTGGCCCATATCACAGACGGGCGCGATTTGGGCGTCGTGGTCGGCCATGCCGGAACGGGAAAGAGCGCGATGCTGGGGGTTGCGCGAGAAGCATGGGAAGCGGCCGGCTATGAGGTCCGGGGCGTGGCGCTGTCCGGCATTGCGACCGAAAATCTGGAAAGCGGATCGGGCATATCGTCATGCACCATCGCCGGCATGGAGCACGGCTGGGGACAGGGCCGCGACCTGCTCACAACCCACGATGTGCTTGTCGTCGATGAGGTAGGCATGGTCGGGACGCGCCAGTTGGAGCGCGTGCTGTCCCATGCTGCCGAGGCCGGCGCCAAGGTCGTGCTGGTCGGCGATCCGCAACAACTACAAGCCATTGAGGCAGGCGCGGCGTTTCGGTCGATCCATGAGCGTCACGGCGGGGCGGAAATCGGCGAGGTGCGCCGACAGCGGGAGGACTGGCAGCGGGACGCCACGCGCTATCTCGCCACTGGCAGAACCGGCCATGCGCTGCAAGCTTATCGCTCCCGCGGCATGGTGCACGAGGCCCAGACCCGCGAGCAGGCGCGCGGCGATCTGATCGAGCGCTGGGACCGCGACCGGCAGGCATCACCGGATCGCCGCCGGATCATCCTCACCCACACCAACGACGAAGTCCGCGCTCTCAACGAGGCTGCGCGCGAGCGGATGCGAGCAGCCGGCGATCTGGGGGATGAGGTGCGTGTGACGGTCGAACGCGGCGCCAGAGATTTCGCCAGCGGGGATCGCGTCATGTTCCTGCAGAACGAGCGCGGCCTTGGCGTGAAGAACGGCACGCTCGGGACCCTCGAGCAAGTCAGCGCGCAATCCATGAGCGTGCAGACCGACGATGGCCGGTCCGTTCGCTTCGACTTCAAGGATTATAACCGGATCGACCATGGTTATGCCGCGACCATCCACAAGGCGCAGGGCATGACGGTAGACCGCGCCCATGTGCTGGCGACGCCCGGGATGGACGCCCATAGCAGCTATGTTGCCCTGTCGCGGCACCGCGACGGCGTGGACCTGCATTATGGCCGCGACGATTTTGCGGTCGAGGGGCGGCTTGTCAGTACCCTGTCGCGCGATCGCGCCAAGGACATGGCTGCGGACTACGGCCGTGCCGATCCGGTACAGAGCTACGCCGAGCGGCGTGGGATCACCTTCCGGGAGCGCGTCGCCGAGATCGTGCGCAAGGTCGTGCCCGAGAAGGTACGCAGCGTATTCGACGGCTTTCGCTCTCCTGAAAATGTGCCTGGTCCGGTTGGTGGACGGGGGCCGGAGCGGGAAGCGCCGGAAAGGGAAAGGAGCGGTACGGGGGCCGAACGGCGCGAAGCCGAAAGAAAGGTGGCGGAAGAGGCGGAAAAGGAATTGCGCCGGTCGCGTACCCGAGCGCTCGTGCGCCATACCCGCGCCGTAGATGCGATCTTCGAGGCGCAGGAGATGGGCGGCAAGGCAAGTCCCGAGCAGGTGAAAGAACTCCAAACGGCCCGCAAGGTCTTCGAGGAGGTGCGGCCCTATGGCTCGCACGATGCAGAGGCCGCCTACAAGAAGAACCCGGATCTTGCCCATGAGGCAGGGTCAGGCCAGGTCAACCGCGCCATCCGCGCCCTTCAGCTCGAAACCGAGCTGCGCATCGATCCGAACCGCCGCGCTGACCGTTTTGTAGAACGCTGGCAGGAGCTCAAGCAGACCAGCCAGCACCAGTATCAGGCGGGCGACATGTCCGGCTGCAGGGCCACGCGCTCGGCGATGGGCGACATGGCGAGAGGCCTCGAACGTGATCCGCAAATGGAATCCATCCTCGCCAACCGCAAGCGGGAGCTCGGCATCTCATTTGAAACAGGCCGCCGACTCGGCCACGAGTTGGCTTTCGCCCACGGCATCGATCTTGGCCGAGGCCGCGGCCTCGGAATTTGATCTATCCTGTTTCCGCCGTTTAAACGCCAAAGTACGCCTATGAGCAAAATGCTCTTGCGCGGCTGCAACTGGTGTCCTTTCTGTTCTCAGAAGCCGTCAGAAATAGCCCGCAGGAGGCAGCGCGGCCATGCGAGAACCAGATGGGGTAATCGGATTCGTGCCCCATCTTCGCCGACCGGAAAGGAAGGAAGGTGCTGCGCTTCAGGCTGATGATAAAACGTGGTCTGAACGAAACAGCCACAAAGCATCAGAAAGGTGAAGCGCAGCATGAAGTATTATGCGGGTCTCGACGTCTCTGTCAAAGAAACGAGCGTGTGCATCGTCGATGAACGCGGAAGAGTCTGCCGGGAAAAGAAGGTGATATCTCACCCGGACGACCTGGTCGCCGTCCTGAGCGACCCCGCAT
Source organism: Bradyrhizobium sp. LeoB3 (assembly GCF_055456055.1). Classification (NCBI taxonomy): domain Bacteria; kingdom Pseudomonadati; phylum Pseudomonadota; class Alphaproteobacteria; order Hyphomicrobiales; family Nitrobacteraceae; genus Bradyrhizobium; species Bradyrhizobium sp. LeoB3. The sequence continues at coordinate 17,337 of NZ_JBVBEF010000094.1, read as the reverse complement.
GCCACTTTGAACGGATCGGGCTCGAAGCCGGGCCGCTCTCTCAATGGCTGTTCGAGGGGCTGGCGAAGGCAGGATTCGCGGTGCTCTGTATCGAGACGCGGCACACAAAAGCGTTCTTGAAGGCTCAGCAGCCGAACAAGAGCGATCGCAACGATGCGCGCGGCATTGCGCACATGATGCGGGTCGGTCTGTTCAAGGACGTGCACGTGAAGACGCTGACGAGCCAGAAGCGCCGCGCCCTGCTGACGGCCCGCAAGCTGTTGCAGGAAAAAGCTATCGCCATGGAACACGACATGCGTGCGCTTTTGCGCAACTTTGGGCTCAAGGTCGGCACCATTAGAGCGTTCAAATTCGACGAGAGGATACGCGAGCTCGTTGAAGCAGCTCCCGATCTGGCGGAAATCATTGAGCCGCTGCTCGCTGCCAGACAAAAGCTGCGCGAGCAGTTCGTCAAACTGGACCGCAAGGTCCGTGGCGAGGCCAGGGTCGATCCGGTCTGCCGGCAGTTGATGACGGTACCTGGAGTCGGACCGATTGTCGCGCTCGCCTATACCTCGACGATCGACATTCCGTCCCGCTTCCGCCATTCGCGAGCGGTGGGGGCTGTACTGGGGCTGACGCCCGTACTCAACCAGTCGGGCGAGAGCAGTCGAATAGGTCATGTCTCGTTGTGCGGCGACGGCATGCTGCGGGGGCTTCTTTATGAAGCGGCGCAGGTCCTGCTGATCCGCGTCAAGAAATGGTCGTGGCTGAAAGCGTGGGCGATGAATGTCGCCAAACGGCACGGGATCAAAAAGGCCATCGTTGCATTGGCGCGCAGGCTTGCGGTGGTCCTGCATCGGATGTGGGTCGACGGCTCCGAGTTCCGTTGGACTCGGGAGGCAACGCCAACAACGACCTACGCAACTGCATAACGCGACCGGCAGACCAGGGAATTTAGAGTTCCGCCGCGAGGCGGAAAGGCGTCCTTCGCGGACGATGAATGATGTGAGTTCGCATACGGTCTTATCTCCGATGAGCCATCATCAGGATGCGAACCAGTTTGGACCACATCATTCTACTGGACCCTATAATGGGAGGGCTTCGATGCCGATCCCGGAGAGAAGCGCGGGCCGCGAAAAGACGTCGAATGTCACCCAAGTGGGAGGCTCGGAAGTGCTTGACCGCAACACGCCGATTAGAGAAGACCGTATCGTCCGCTTGAAGACCGTCCTCGCGCGAACCGGGCTATCCCGGTCGACGATCTACCGTAAGATCGCTGAGGGCACATTCCCAGCTCAGCTCAAAATCAGCACCAACGGGTCCGGGTGGCATGAATCCGACATCAACCGCTGGATCGCAGATCCCGTCGCGTGGCATTCGAAACTCGAGTTCGATCCGGTTCGATGAAGTCTGACAGCGCTCCCGACCGTCCGATTTTTGCCCTCCTGTACGCAGGATGTGCCCTCGTGCAAATGCCAACTGGCGCGGCCGGTCCTGCTCCCCTTATCGTACAGATCATCGAAGCACCTCTTTGAACCATGGCTGACAACGACAACAACAAACAGCGCCGGCTCGTCGAGTTTAAGGATGGGTGCCGCTATGGAAAGTTCGGAAAAACTAAGGCCTATGAGCTGATCGCGCAGGAACGGATCAGGGCCTACAAGATGGGAGGCAGGACGCTTATCGATCTCGATAGCATCGATGAATATCATGCTTCGCTGCCGCGAGTTGAATCACGGGCTATGCTTTAGGCGGATTTACGCAGCGGCACGGCAACTCCCTTGCGTAGGCTATCGAGACGATTGGCCCAATGCTGCATCAGGCGCACGCGTTCGCTCCAATAGGCCGCCCGGTTGTAGATGACGCGAATCTTGTTCTTGTCGCCCTTGGCAAGCTTACGCCGCACCCGCCGGCGCTTGTTCCTCAGTGTCGTGGGCGAGTTGGGCTTCCATTACATCGCCCTCAAACGCGCCCTCCTCGTTGAGAGACTCGACGCGGTCGAGCGAAAGCCACGCGCGCAGTGGTCGCCGCCGGCGCAAGTGTAGCAACCCATGATCCTGCAGCCCCCTGTTCAGTGTGTTGTGAGACATTGACCTACCATCGTCGTTGGACGTCCAACAAACCGCGCGTCGGCGCTGCGCGATCAGCGCTTTCGCGGTCTCGCGCCAAGCACGCACGACAAGATCCCCTTGGCCTCGCGATACTACATTAGGTCGATCCGACGGGATTTCGAGTCAGAGCCGGGTTCGATTCCGGTCGGGGCAAATTGTGGAGTCCGGAACGGCATAGGCGTCCCAGCTGCCGGAAGCCTCCTGCTTTATTTTTGTCGGCAAATACCGCGCGTCATCCTGCTGGTATTTGTGCTGGTATCGACAGCAATCGACGACAAAAGTGGCTTCAAATTCAAATGGTTATGGCTCTAGGCAATTATCGGCGTGAGGATCACGATTTGCAATCGTGCTGCCGTCCCCAATCGCCGCCCCCAACTAATTTTGATCTCATATAAATTCTAGCAAAGTCAATAACATGGCGAATTCGCTGTGCTCGTGCACAAGCAGCCTCCACCGGCGGTGACCGAACCGGTCTGCACCTGCTGGCCGCTGTTCGGCATATCGAAAATAAGGCCTCGGGCATAGGCAATTCATGCGCGGATCGAGATGATCTTTTGATTCGCGCCTCCGCTTGACGCGCAGAATGTTGCCCAATCGGACATCAACGATTTCCGCTTCTCGAACAGGTCGCCTCGGCGGTAAGCGGCCTCGACCTTGCTGTTGATCGTGTGGGCGAGTGCCATCTCGACCACTTCATTCGGATAATTCGTGCACTCGGCGGCCCAGTCCCGGAATGTCGAGCGGAAGCCGTGCGCGGTCAGGTCCGATCGCCCCATGCGATCCAGCAGCGCCAGCATGGCCATATTGCTGAGCGGCTTGTCGCGCTTGCCACCCGGAAACAGATGCGCGCCACCCTGCTCCTTGCGCAGCGTCTCGACGATGGCGAGCGCCGGCGCCGACAACGAAACGCGGTGCTCTTTGGAGGCCTTCATGCGTCCGGCCGGCACGGTCCAGACCTTGTCCTTGATTTCTTCCGGGCGCGCACCGATCACCTCGCCCGTGCGCGCGGCCGTAAGGATCAGAAACTCGAGCGCGCGTGCCGCGACACCCTCTTGGGCCCGCAAGGCCGTCATGAATGCGGGCAGCTCGTCATAAGGCAAAGCAGCATGGTGCTTGACTTTGCGTACCTTGCTGCGCGCCGGCAACAGCTTGTCGAGATGGCCGCGCCATCGAGCTGGATTCTCACCCTGGCGGAAGCCACGCACCGTCGCCCAATCGAGCACGGCTTCAATTCGGCCGCGCAGCCGCGAGGCCGTTTCCGGCTTCTTCGACCACAAAGGCTCGATGATCTTCATGACGAGCGCGGTGTCGATGCTGTGGACCGAAAGCGTCCCGATCACCGGCTCGGCATAGGTTTTCAGCGTCGCGCTCCATTGGGCGGCGTGCTTGGCGTTGCGCCAGCCGGCGCTATGTGCCGCAAGATACTGCTTGGTGCATTCCTTGAAGGTGAGCGCGGCGGCTGCTTCGAGGGCTGCCTGAGCGCGATGCGCACGGCGTGCCTCGATCGGATCGATGCCTTCGTACACCTGCCGTCGACACTCGGCTGCCTTTGCGCGCGCCTCGGCCAAGCCAAAGAGCGTGAGGGAACCGAGGCCCATTTCTCGGGAGCGGCCGCGAAGGGTGAAGCGGTAGATCCAGGATTTGGCCGGCGTGTTTTCGCCGTCGCCCGAAACCTGCAGATAGAGGCCCGCGCCATCGGCGTACATGCCGGGCTTCTTGACCTTCGCGGCCTTCAGCGCCGTCAACCGGCCCACCAGATGCGCCATCTCCGCCTCGCCGCGCTACCCACGCTGCTACCCACATCCCGCACGCGTTTACCCACGTTTTGGGGTGAACCTGCGCGGACGCGAGCAAGCATCGAACGCTAAAATTGCGGCGATTTTTCAGTGGGTTGGCGGACGATGGCGGACGATGGCGAACAAATGCGAACGTCGGCATGGCGGAGAGAGTGGGATTCGAACCCACGGTACGGTTTCCCGCACACACGCTTTCCAAGCGTGCGCCTTAAGCCACTCGGCCATCTCTCCGGAAGCGCCCTCTCTTGAAGGGATGGGGCGGATTTTGCAAGGGAGACAGGGGGTGGAAGCGGAAATTTCCTTAAGTTTTTGGAACAGCTTGGGTTTTTGGCCGGGTTGACGGTCCGGACCGGGGCGCGGATTCGGCCTGTTGAACCCGAATCCTTGCCGCGCCGACGACTGCAAGGCAAATCAGTGGTGGAGGGCGGCATGAAGCGGACATTTGCGATTCTCGGCGTGGTCGTGGCGGCGGCTGCCGGCGCCGGCCCGGCGCTGGCGCAGAGCTGCACCAAGGCGGGGACGGACGTGAGCTGCGACGACGGACGGCGCGGGGTGCTTTCGGGCGATACCATCATCTGGAGCGACGGCACGCGCTCGAGCCTGACCTCGCCGCATCCGAGCGTGATCGTCGGCAACCGGTCATCGGTCAGGGTCGGGCCAGGCGTGTTCGTCGGCAAGGGCAGCGGCGTCGTGCCGATGGAGAATCCGAGCGACCCGCGGCGGGCGCGCTGCCCGGTGCTCGACGGCGTGCCGTATTGCTATTGATTGGATGAACTGTCGGCGCTTGTACGGACGTCGTGCCGCCTCATCCCGAGAAGCCGCGCAATTGGCGTCTCGACGGATGGACCCCGGCGGGACTCGGGCCTCATGGTTCGAGACGCGCGAAAACGCGCTCCTCACCATGAGGGTCTAAGATCGCATGCGCGGCGAGGCGAATTATGCAAGCGTTTCCAACGTGATTTGCCTCGTCCAGCCTTCGCGCGAAAAACATTCCGCTTCCGCCGTCGGGCAAATCAGTGATTTAACTTCGCGCGTCTCACGGCAGATGGGGGGCGGCTCGCGATCGTCACGAACGTTGCGGTGAGATGCGGTGGACGTGACGCGTGTGACTGACGAGCACGCGCGTCGCGGACGGCGAAGTCGGGTGGTCCTGGCGCCCCGACGCTGGCGCTAAGCTTCTTACGAAGTGACGGTGGCAAGAAAGCCCGCTCACCGGCCGGTCACCGGGGAGAGCGCGAAGGAAGCCGTAAACCATCGCGCAGGAATACCGGATCGTCCGGTCAAGCCGGACGATGACAGCGGAGAGCTGTTTTACATCTTGAATCAGAAACGTTCCCCGTCATCCCGGCTTGCGCCGGGACGACGGAGGCGTGGTGGTAAGCGGCTAATGAATGCGCGCGCTGCGATAGGGCCAGTGCGTGGCTTCGGCCAAGGGCGGCGAACGCTCGGGTTGTTCGTCGCCGGTGTCCTGCAGCGCCTCAACGAAATCGGCGAACCACTGCTGAATCGTATGGGTGCAGATCTTGTCCATCATCGATTCCCAGCGCAGCCGCCGTTCGGCGAGCGGCATCGACAGCGCGGTGGCAATGGTGCGCGCCATGCCGTCGACGTCGTGCGGGTTGACGATGAGGGCGGCCTCGAGTTCGTTGGCGGCGCCGGCGAATTTCGACAGCACCAGCACGCCGGGATCGGCCGGGTTCTGGGCGGCGACATATTCCTTGGCGACGAGGTTCATGCCGTCTTGCAGCGGCGTCACCACGCCGACCTGCGCCGTGCGGTAGAGGCCGGCGAGCACCGCCTGGCTGAATCCCTTGTTGAGGTAGCGGATCGGCGTCCAGTCGACCTCGCCATGGATGCCGTTGACGTCGGTGACGAGCTTTGCCACCTCGCTCTGCAGATTGCCGTAGGCCTCGATGCCGCCGCGCGAAGGAGTCGCGATCTGCAGCAGCGAGATCGTGCGCTTCAGCGAGGGATGCATCGTCCACATCCGGTCGAAGGCCTTGATGCGGTTGATCAGGCCCTTCGAATAGTCGAGCCGGTCGACGCCGATCGCCAGCCGCTCGCCGTTGAGACTGCGTCGCAAGCGCGAGACGTCCGGATGGGTCGTCGCCTTGGTCGCCTGCTGCGCGAATTTCTCCGGATCGATGCCGATCGGGAAGACGGCGGCGCGGCTGCGTCCATAGCGCGAGGTCACGCTGCCATCGCGCACCACGAGGCCGAGATCGGCTTCGACATAACCGAGGAAATTCTCGCAATCCTCCTCGGTCTGGAAGCCGATGAGATCATAGGCAAGCATCGCCTCGATCAGCTCGCGATGATGCGGCACGCCCTCGATCACCGCGCGCGCCGGCCACGGCGTGTGCAGGAAGAAGCCGATCGGCTTGTCGATGCCGAGATCGCGCAGCTCCGCGCCGAGCGCGAGGAAATGGTAGTCCTGAATCCAGAACACCGAATCGTCCTTGCGGAAGCGCAGCAGAGCGCGCGCCATGAAGGCGTTCACCTCGCGATAGCTGGCATAATCCTCCTCCGAGGCGCGGATCAGGTCGGCGCGCGAATGCAGCGCCGGCCACAGCGCGGAGTTGGCAAAGCCTTCGTAGTAGCCGCCGTAATGCGCGGCCGGAAGATCGAGCATCGCCAGCGCACCGGCGCCGAGCGCTTCCACCTCCGCGAAAGGTTCCTTCTGGTTCCCATCGCGGACACGGCCGCTGGAGCCGACCCAGATCGCGCCCGACTTCTCGACGACAGGCAAAAGAGCGGCGGCGAGGCCGCCGGTCATGGGTTCATTGGGTTTTCCACGCGCTACGCGGTTCGACACGACAACGAGGTTCAAATGGTCCCCTCCCGTTGGGCATTCGCGTATTAACAACCATTCATCAATATGGTTCCTGGCCACGCTTTCTCCGAATTGAAACCAAATTCAGGCAGGCCCGCATGGAACCGGGGCGTCAACTCACAAAAGGAAAATTTTTCGCGAGCAGGCGGCCGCCCACAGCAGGAACTGCGGTTATTCCGCGCCAATTTGCGGTTGACGTTTCGGCTAAGGCGCGGCGATTTCGCGCTCGTCGTCGAGCAGATGCGCAAGGAATTCGCGCACGTCGCTCGGCGCATCGAAATGACCGGCCACTCCCTTGGCACGACGGCCGACCGAGAAAGCGAGCCCTTCGAGCTCGGGCATGATCGCAAATACCGTCTCGTCCGTGACGTCATCGCCGATGAAGAACGGCTTGCGGCCCTTGAACGGCGGATGCTTCATCAATTCGCGCACGCCGGTGGCCTTGGTGAAGCCCGCGAGCTTGATTTCGCAGACCTGCTTGCCCGGCAGCACCTCGATCGGCGCATCGGGCAGATCGGCGCGGATCAGCGACACCGCCTCATAGATCGCCCTCTCGGCATGCGGCGCAAGGCGATAGTGCAACGCGAGCGAATAGCCCTTGTCCTCAAGCAGAATGCCCGGGCTCAATCTGGCGATGGCGGCCAGACGGCGCTTCAGCTCCTTGTCGAGCTGCAGCGCGGGGCCTGCTTCTCCATCGCCTTGCGGATCGAGCCGCATCTCCGCGCCATGACCGCCGACCGCAGGGAAGACATCGGGGGCAAAAATCAGGTCAAGATCGTTCACCGAACGGCCGCTGACCAGCGCCAGCGCGCCATTGGTGCGCTCGAGCAGGCGATGAAGCGTTTTCGCCAACCCGGGCGGCACCCAGACCTCGCGCGGCGTCGGCGCGAAGTCGAGCAAGGTGCCGTCGACGTCGAGCAGGACAGCGGTCTCGCTCAGATGCCCGACCAGCGCGCTCGGCACCGGCACGGTTTCCGGCGATGCTTCGTCTTCCGGCGAAAAGTCTTCGTCCAGCGGCATGTCAGCCAGTTCCTCAGTCATGTCATTCTACTCCACAACAGCAAGCGGCCGCGCGACAGATTCGAGCGATTTTCGCTCGGCGGCGACGGCGTAGCGCCACGCGACCAAGGCCGCGAAGATCATGAGCGCCGACCCCAGGAGGTAGCCGGCAAAGACGGAATTGCGCGATCCGGTATCGATCAGCGCGCCGAACAATGCAGGTCCGATCACGCCGCCGATCCCTGTGCCGATCGCGTAGAACAGCGCAATCGCGAGCGCCCGCACCTCGAGCGGGAACGTCTCGCTCACGGTGAGATAAGCGGCGCTCGCGGCGGGCGAGGCAAAGAAGAAGATCACCATCCAGGCAATGGTCTGTCCTTGCGCGCTCAGCGCGCCGATCGAGAACAGATAGCCCGAGAGCGCCAGCAGCACGCCCGACACGCCGTAGGTCAGCGTGATCATGGTGCGGCGTCCCAGCGTATCGAACAGGCGACCGAGCACCAGCGGCCCCAGGAAGTTGCCGGCGGCGAACGGCAGGATGTACCAGCCGACATGGCTGGCGGGGATGCCGAAGAAGTCGGTCAGGATCAGCGCGAAAGTGAAGAAGATCGCGTTGTAGAAGAACGCCTGCGCGCTCATCAGCACGAGCCCGACCAGCGCGCGCTGGCGATAGGTAACAAGCAACGTATGCGCCACTTCACGCAGCGGCGTGTGGTCGCGCATCCGCAGCTTGATCTTCGGCAGTTCCTGCGAGTGCGCCTCGACATGGCCGGTCACGGAGCGCTCGATGTCGTCGACGATCCGATGCGCCTCGTCGGGACGGCCGTGGATCATCAGCCAGCGCGGGCTTTCCGGAATCCACATCCGCATCACGAACACGACGAGGCCAAGACAGGCGCCGGTGAAATAGGCAAGCCGCCAGCCGAGTTCGGGATTGATCACGGCGGGATCGAGCAGGACGATGGCGCTGACGGCGCCGATTGCGGCGCCAATCCAGAAGCTGCCGTTGATGACAAGATCGGTCCAGCCGCGATAGCGCGCCGGCACCAGTTCCTGGATGGTCGAATTGATCGCGGTATACTCGCCGCCGATGCCGGCACCGGTCAGGAAGCGAAACAGCGCGTAGCTTGCGACATTCCACGACAGCGCGGTCGCGGCGGTGGCGCTGAGATAAACCGCGAGCGTGATGAAGAACAATTTCTTGCGGCCAATGCGGTCGGTGAGCCAGCCGAAGCCGATCGCACCCAGCACGGCGCCGGCAAGATAGGCGCTGTTGGCGAAGCCGACATCGAAGTTGGAGAATTGCAGCGTCGGACTCTCCTTGAGCGCTCCCGACAACGCGCCGGCGAGCGTGACCTCGAGCCCGTCGAGGATCCAGGTGATCCCGAGCGCGAGCACCACGCGGGTGTGAAAGCCGCTCCAATAGAGATTGTCGAGACGCACGGGGATGGAGGTCTCGATAATGCGGTCATGATCCTGCGGCTGCGGCGCGTCAGCGTCACGGAGTGCAGAAGCAGTTGCGGGACTGGGCTGGATCGGCTGCAAATCCATCACGGAACCAACGAGAAAGCACCCCGGAACGCAGCTTGCCCCAAGGTGCTCATCCCAAAAATTTGCGGCAAACAGATGCCCGCCGCCACGCACGATAACGTCCGCCAAGCGACCTGGTTCCCGCATCGCGACATAGGAACCCGGACGCAACTGCAGATGTTGCTACCTGAAAAAGGAGCTTGCAATGGCACCACGTCGCAAGACCAGCGCACGAAAAACCACGGCACGAAAGGGCGTCACAAGAAAACCCGCCGCGCGGCGAAAGACCGCTACGCGCAAGACGTCATCGCGGCGCTGGTCGCAACGCGTGACGCAGCGGAGCGACGCACTCGATCTCGACCGCGGCGTGTTCAAGCAGACCAGCGCGAAGAAGATCGCCGCTTCACTGAAGCGCTCCGCCGAGGGAAGCAAGCGCCGCAAGGCCGGCGCCTACCGCTCGGCGCTATCGATGCTGACCTTCTACATCAACCGCGCCGGCAAGACGCTGCCGCAGGCGCAGCGCGCGCGATTAGAACGCGCGAAGGTGGAGCTGAAGCACCAGTTCGGGAGGGAGTGAACGGGTGCCCCGTTGTCGTCTCCGCGAAGGCGGGGACCATAACCACCGGAAGCTGTTATGGCGCGCGCAAGCAGTTGCAGCGGAGCACACCACAAACGCCTGTGTTATGGGTCCCGGGTCAAGCCCGGGACGACGGAGCTACGCCGCGCGGATGTTCGCCATGAAGCGGTCGAGCTCGTCGCGCAGGCGCGTGCTTTCGGACGATAGCGAGCGCGCCGAGTTCAGCACCTCCTCCGACGCCGAGCCGGTCTCGGTGGCGCCCCGGTTGACGAGGGTGACGCTGGTGGCGGCTTCCTGCGTGCCCTGCGCGACATTCTGCACGCTACGGGCGATCTCCTGCGTCGCCGTGCTCTGCTGCTCGACTGCGCCGGCGATGTTGGCGGCGATCTCCGAGATCTGACCGATGGTGCCGCCGATCTCCTTGATGGCGGCAACCGACTCTTGCGTCGCCGACTGCATGCCCGCGATGTGACTGGAAATCTCCTCGGTCGCCCGCGCGGTCTGGCTGGCGAGCGATTTCACCTCGGAGGCGACCACCGCGAAGCCGCGGCCGGCATCGCCGGCGCGTGCGGCTTCGATCGTCGCGTTCAGCGCCAAGAGGTTGGTCTGCTCGGCGATCGCGGTGATCAGCTTGACCACGTCGCCGATCTGTTGCGCCGCGAGCGAGAGCTTGCCGATGCGGGCGTCGGTCTGCTCGGCCTGACGCACCGCAGCATCGGCGATCCGGCTGGACTCTTTCACGCGGCGTCCGATCTCGTCCACGGAAGCCGACAATTCTTCAGTAGCGGAAGCCACCGACTGCATGTTGCTGGACGCCTCCTCGGAGGCACCCGCCACCTGGCTTGAAAGGTTCTGCGTGGTCTCAGCGGTCCGCGTCAGCGTGCCCGCCGCGGTCTCGAGCTGCACCGCCGAGGCCGAGACATTGGCGACGATCGAGCCGACCGCCGTCTCGAACTCGTCGGCGAAGCGGATCAATTCGGTGCGGCGTGCCGCGGCGCTCGCCTTGTTCTGCGCCTCCTGGCTTGCGGCGTCGCGCTCGGCCTTGGCGATCGCCTGGAGCTTGAATTCCTCCACCGCGCCGGCCATCTCGCCGACTTCGTCCTTGCGGCCGAGCCCCGGCAGCACAACGTCGAAATTGCCGGCCGCAAGCTCGCGCATTGCGGCGCACATCGCCCGGATCGGGCGCGAAATGCCGGTTCCGAGCAGGAAGGCGAGAACGGCGCCGAGCACGAAGCCGCCGGCGGCGAGCATCAGAATGAACCGCTCGGTCGCGCCGATCGCGGCGTCCGACTCGGTTTCCATGCGCTTCTGGTCGGCAAGCAGGTCCGATTTCATCACGCCGGAGCCCTGATTGATGGCGGCCGCGGATTCCGTCATCTCGAGGGTCAGCTCGTCGATCGATTTCGCGTTCTCAATCAGCTTCGAGAGCGCCTCCCGATATTCATCGAGCATCTTGGTCAGCTCTTTGAGCGCAGCGACGACCTTCTCGTCGGTCGAAGAGACCGCCTTCAGCGAGTTCTCGACGAATTTCAGCCGAGCCAGCCCGCTGGTTGCGGTGATCTTGTCGGAATTGACCACGAAGGTATTGACGAGCGCGCTCGCCTGCTGGAATTGCGAGCCGACCTGCTTGGCGCCCATCTCGACGGCGGACAGGCCGGCTTCGGCCGCGTTGGAGGCGAGATCGTCGAGCTTGTAGCGCAGCGAGTTGCCGCCGCGGGCGAGCTGATTCTGCGCGAGCAGCCCGCTCTCTCCCTTGACCTTGAGGATTTCGGCAAAGATCTTGGTGAAGGCGCGGAACTCCCGCTCGAGCTTTGTCACCTGCTCGACCCGCGCGGGGTCGGTGGTACCTTTCATCGCCTGGAGGATGGCCTCTTTGAGGCTGGCCTCGGCCGCGAGCGCCGCCTTGCCGTCCTCCTCCTTGCCGGTCGCCACATAGTAGCGCGCCAGCGAACGGTAGGAGATCAGCTCGCGGTCGATATTGCGCGCCAGATCGGCCTCCCGGACGCTCGCACGGTAGGCGGCGACGCCTGCGGAGATACGTTCAAAACCGAGATAGGCAAAGCCCATGCTGGCTGCGGTAATCGCCAGCACCGCAGCAAAGCCCAGGATGATTTTCGCACGAAATCGAAGGGTCGGCATTCGCGACCCCGCACGCCCCAGCAGTCCCACCCCAACCCCCGTCTTCATTCTGAAAACAAGCGGCGTCCGGAAATCATTGCCCAGACCCGACGCGCAAAGCTAAGGCAGAATCGATAAGAGCTAGTAAATTCAGCAGACATTTCGGAGAGGTTGTGGAGTACCCCGCCGGGAGGCGCAGCTCCTCGTCCTCGCCGATGTCATGGCCGTGACAAAGGTAGGCAAAATCCTAGTTGCCAAGTTCCTCGCCGCTGTTTCTAATTGGAATAATTAAAAGCATCCGGAGGAACGACGCGTGTCTACAGTCAAGCTGACGGTGAACGGCAAAGCGGTATCCGTCGACGTCGAGGACCGAACCCTCCTCGTCCATCTCCTGCGCGAAAACCTGAACCTGACCGGCACCCATGTCGGCTGCGATACCAGCCAGTGCGGCGCCTGTGTGGTCCATATTGACGGGCGGGCGGTGAAATCCTGCACCGTGCTGGCGGGCCAGGCGGCGGGTTCGAACGTCACCACCATCGAAGGCATCGCCAAGGGCGACGAATTGCACCCGATGCAGGCGGCGTTCCGCGACAATCACGGCCTGCAGTGCGGCTACTGCACGCCGGGCATGATCATGTCGGCGATCGATATCGTGCACCGCTATGGCGGCGAGCTCGACGAGACCACCGTCCGCCACGAGCTGGAAGGCAATATCTGCCGCTGCACCGGCTACCACAACATCGTCAAGGCGGTGCTGGACGCCGCCGGGCGCATGAAGGTCGCGCAAGCGGCGGAATAGCCGCCGCCCGCCACATCTCGTCAAACGCCGCCGGGCTTCGATGGAAGCGGCGGGACATCACATCTCCGGTCGGGAGGATTCACAATGGGCATCGAAGGCATTGGCGCAAGCGTCGTCCGCAAGGAAGACCGCCGTTTCATCACAGGCAAAGGCCGTTACGTCGACGACATCAAACTGGTGGGCATGACCTATGCCCAGTTCATCCGCAGCCCCCACGCGCATGCCAAGGTCAAGAGCATCGATTCGAGCGAGGCCCTGAAGAAGCCCGGCGTGATCGCCGTGCTCACGGGCCAAGAGCTCGTCGACGACAAAATCGGCAATCTCATTTGCGGCTGGGCCATCACGTCGAAGGACGGCTCGCCGATGAAGATGGGCGCGTGGCCGGCGATGGCGCCGGAGACCGTGCGCTTCGTCGGCCAGGCGGTCGCGGTCGTGATCGCCGAGACCAAGAACCAGGCGCGCGACGCCGCGGAAGCCGTGGTGGTCGATTATGAAGAGCTGCCGGCGGTTTCTGACATCAAGGCTGCGATCAAGCCGGGCGCGCCGCAGCTTCACCCGGAGGCCTCGGGCAATGTGGTCTATGACTGGCATCTCGGTGACGAGGCCGCGGTGAAGGACGCCTTCAACAAGGCGGCGAATGTGGTGACGCTTGAGCTCACCAACAACCGCCTGGTGCCGAACGCGATGGAGCCACGCTCGGCGATCGCGGACTATGACGCGGCCGAAGAGCATTTCACGCTCTATACGACCTCGCAGAACCCGCATGTCGCCCGTCTCGTGCTGTCGGCCTTCTACAATATCGCGCCCGAGCACAAGCTGCGCGTGATCGCGCCCGACGTCGGCGGCGGCTTCGGCTCCAAGATCTACATATACCCCGAAGAGATGGTGGCGCTGTGGGCCTCCAAGAAAGTCGGCCGCCCGGTGAAGTGGACCGGCGACCGCACGGAAGCTTTCCTCACCGATGCGCATGGCCGCGACCATGTCTCGAAGGCCGAACTGGCGTTCGACAAGGACAACAAGATCCTCGGCCTCCGCGTGAAGACCCACGCCAATTTCGGCGCCTACATGTCGCTGTTCTCCTCGGCCGTGCCGACCTATCTCTATGCGACGCTGCTCTCGGGACAATACGTCATCCCGGCGATCTATGCGGAGGTGATCGGCGTCTATACCAACACCACGCCGGTCGATGCCTATCGCGGCGCGGGCCGTCCCGAGGCGAGCTACCTGATCGAGCGGATGATGGAGACCGCGGCGCGGCAGTTGAAGGTCGATCCGACCGAACTGCGGAAGAAGAACTTCATCACCCAGTTCCCGTACGAGACACCGGTGATCATGACCTATGACACCGGCGACTTCCATGCCTCGATCGACGCGGCGATGAAGGCAATCGACTATGCCGGCTTCCCGGCGCGCAAGGCGAAGGCGAAAGCGGACGGCAAGCTGCGCGGCATCGGCGTGTCCTGCTATATCGAAGCCTGCGGCATTGCGCCGTCAAAGGCGGTCGGCAGCCTCGGCGCCGGCGTCGGCCTCTGGGAATCGGCCGAGGTGCGCGTCAATCCGGTCGGCACGATCGAGATCCTCACCGGCTCGCACAGCCACGGCCAGGGTCACGAGACCACGTTCTGCCAGATCATCGCGGACCGCCTGGGCGTTCCGATCAGCCAGGTCTCGATCGTCCATGGCGATACCGACAAGGTGCAGTTCGGCATGGGCACTTACGGCTCGCGCTCGATCGCGGTCGGTGGCGCGGCCATCGTGAAGGCGATGGAAAAGGTCGAGGCCAAGGCCAAGAAGATCGCCGCGCACGCGCTGGAGGCTTCCGAGAACGACATCGTGATCGAGAATGGCGAGTTCAAGGTCACCGGCACCGACAAGTCGATCGCGCTGCCGATGGTCGCGCTCGCCGCCTATACCGCGCACAATCTGCCTGATGGCATGGAGCCGGGATTGAAGGAGACGGCGTTCTACGATCCGACCAACTTCACCTTCCCGGCCGGCGCCTATATCTGCGAGCTCGAGGTCGATCCCACGACCGGCAAGACTTCATTCGTCAACTTCGTGGCGGCGGATGATTTCGGCCGGCTGATCAACCCGATGATCGTCGCGGGCCAGGTCCATGGCGGACTCGCGCAGGGAATCGGCCAGGCGCTGCTCGAAAGCGCGGTGTACGACAGCAACGGCCAGCCGGTCACGGCATCCTTCATGGACTACACCATGCCGCGCGCCGACGACCTGCCGTCGTTCCAGATCTCGCACACCACGACGCTGTGCCCGGGCAATCCGCTCGGTGTCAAAGGCTGCGGCGAGGCTGGCGCAATCGGTGCGTCTGCCGCCGTGATCAACGCGATCACGGATGCGATCGGCAGCAACAAGCTCGAAATGCCGGCGACGCCCGATCGCGTCTGGCATGCCATTCACGGTTAACGAGGAGCGTGAGCCATGTACGAGACCATTTATCATCGCGCTTCATCGGTCGACGAAGCGGCTGCCCTGTTCGCCAAAGGTGAGGAGCCGAAATATCTCGCTGGCGGTCACACGCTGATCCCCGTGATGAAGCAGCGGCTGGCCTCGCCATCTGACGTCATCGACCTCGGCAAGATCAAGGAATTGATCGGCGTGGACGCGACGGCCGACGCGCTGACGATCAAGGCGGCGACGCCGCATTGTGACGTGGCGCAGAACAGCGCGGCGCAAAAGGCGATCCCGGCAATCGCCTATCTCGCCTCGCTGATCGGCGACCCCGCGGTGCGCCATCGCGGCACGATCGGCGGCTCGCTCGCCAACAACGATCCCGCCGCGGATTACCCGGCCGCAGTGCTGGCGCTCGGCGCCACCATCAAGACCAACAAGCGCACGATCGCAGCCGATGATTTCTTCCAGGGCCTGTTCAGTACCGCCCTTGAAGACGGCGAGATCATCACGGCCGTGTCGTTCCCGATTCCGGCCAAGGCGGGCTACGCCAAATTCCCGCACCCCGCCTCGCGCTTTGCGTTGACCGGCGTGTTCGTCGCCAAGACCAAGGACGGTGAGGTCCGCGTCGCCGCGACCGGCGCGTCGCAAAGCGGCGTCACGCGCGTCGGCCCGATCGAAGCGGCGCTGAAGGCGAACTGGTCGGCAGCCGCGCTCGACAGCGTGCAAATTCCGTCTGCCGGACTGCTCAGCGACATCCACGGCTCCGCCGACTACCGCGCCAACCTCATCAAGGTGATGGCGCAGCGCGCGGTGACGGCGGCGGGCTGATCCGGAGCATCCTACCTCCGCCTGTGACAACGGCGCGCAGTGATGCGCGCCGTTCCCCTTTCGATCAAGGTCTTCGGAAAAAGCGCTTGCAAGGCCAGGCAGATCGCCCGACAATTTAGCTAATCGCCTAATTAAAACACGGATGGAAACGTGCTCGATAAACCCGCCCCTCAATCCGCTGTCCGCGCCTCCGGCCCGCTCGCCGGCACCCGCATCGTCGAATTCGCGGGCATCGGCCCCGGCCCATTCGCCTGCATGATGCTGGCAGATATGGGCGCCGAGGTCATCACCCTCGACCGCCTCGGCGCCGGCAAGAATCTCAAGGGCGTTTCCACGCGCGGGCGCAAGGTCGTCGAACTCGACCTCAAGGACAAGGCGGCGGTCGCGCAGGTGCTCGATCTCCTCGCTAATGCCGATGCGCTGATCGAGGGCTTTCGTCCCGGCGTGATGGAGCGGCTTGGCCTCGGGCCTGACGTCGTGCTCGCGCGCAACCCGAAGCTGGTCTACGGCCGCATGACCGGCTGGGGCCAGGACGGCCCGCTGGCGAACGCCGCCGGTCACGATATCAACTACATCTCGATCACCGGCGCGCTGGCCGCGATCGGCACCAAAGAGAAGCCGGTGCCACCGCTCAACCTCGTCGGCGATTTCGGCGGCGGCGCGCTCTATCTCGTGGTCGGCGTGCTAGCCGCGCTCTTGGAAGCATCGAAATCCGGCAAGGGCCAGGTGGTCGATACCGCGATGTGCGACGGCGCGGCGTCGCTGATGTCGATGTTCTTTGACCTGGCCGCAAGCGGCCGCTGGGTGGAGGGACGCGACCAGAACATGCTCGACGGCGGCGCGCATTTCTACGGCGTCTACGAATGCGCCTGCGGCCACTTCGTTTCGATCGGTTCGATCGAGCCGCAATTCTACGCCCTGTTGCGCAAGCACGCCGGCCTCACGGACGCCGAGTTCGACGCCCAGATGGACCGCAAGGCCTGGCCCGCGCTGAAAGACAAGCTCACCAAGATATTCAAGAGCAAGACGCGCGAGGAGTGGTGCAAGATCATGGAAGGCACCGACATCTGCTTCGCGCCGATCCTGACCATGGCGGAAGCCCCGAACCATCCGCACATGGCCGCGCGAAAGGTGTTCGTCGAACGCCATGGCGTCACGCAGCCGGCGCCCGCGCCGCGCTTCTCGCGGACACCGTCGGCGATCAGGGAGCCGGCGATAGCGGAGCTTGGCGATGTGCTGAGCGCGTGGAAGCGATAGCTGTCGTCTCTATCCGCTCGGCGTAGAGCCTGAGAACCAATTCGGTTTTCGGGTAGACGGCATCCGAAGTAGCGGATGTTGAAGACCTCGACGGT
>NZ_JBVBEF010000093.1:0-29039 GCF_055456055.1 Bradyrhizobium sp. LeoB3 | reverse complement strand
AGCGAGACCCCGGCGAGTGGATGACGCAAAAGGGATTGACTGAGCAAGGCCCGTTACAGAAGGGTGGGCAAAGGAGCGCAGCGACGTGCCCACCATCAGGCACTCCGCTCGCAATGGTGGGCACGCTTCGCTTTGCCCACCCTACGACGGCTGATGCAGTCCCGCGAAATCGTCGCGCTCGATCTTGCGGATGCTCTTCACATCGAGCAGATGCGCGCCGAAGCCGCCGCGGGCGACCGTCTTTGCCAGTTTCGGCGAGACCAGAGTGAGGCCGGCCGTCATCGTCAGCGGCACGGCGCTGAGCCAGTCGAGCCGCACCGGCGTCAATTCCTCGGTGCTGGCGTTGTAGGGCCCCGAGGTCTTCAACAGATCGCCGCACTCGACCAGAATGTCGCGCCTGGTGCCGCCGCGGGAGGCGTGGCCGAGCAGCGCCTGCATCGCCAAATGCGTCCGCACGCCGGCGCGACTCTCAGGCAAGGGTTGTGGCGTCTCGCCGAGCGATACGCGCAGCAGCAAATCGACCAGGTCGGTGCCGGCGCGGAAGGCATTGAGCGGCTCGACCAAACGCGGATTGCAGTCGATCAATAGCGGCACGGCGCTGTCGATCGGCGCGACATAATCGACTGACAGCGCGCCGTGCCAGGCCAGCGTTGCTCCGATCGCTTCCAGATAGGCGCGCACCTGCGGACGGCTGACGCTTTCCTTGATCGCCTCACCGCCGCCGACACCGGGCGCAATCTGCCGATAGGCGTGGAAGCCGACCAGCTTCCCAAAGCAAAACACCGACTGCGCCTTCTCCGTCGTGCCGGTGACGAGATCCTGCATCAGAACCTCATCGACAAAGGCGTCGCTGGCGCCGAGCTCGTACAGCGCGATGTTGAAATCGGCTTCGTCGCGCACGAACCAGATGCCGCGACTCGCGGTGCCGACCGAGGTCTTGATCACGGAAGGAAAGCGGATGGCGTCGCGCAGCTCGCTCTCCGACGTCACGATCCGAGTCGGCGGCTGCGGCAGGCCCAATTGGCCAAGCAGACGGCTGAAGCCGGCCTTGCCGTGCACCATCCGGTAGCTGCCAAACCGCGGCAGCGCCAAGCCGACGCGGCCCTTCAGACGCGCCTCGGCGCGCGCGAACAGAAAGCCCTGCTCATGGGTCGGCAGCAGCACATCGAACGGCGCCTCCAGCAGCCGCTCGATGAAGCCGAGGAATCCCTCGGGATCGTGGCGCAACCCCGGGCAGCGATGGAATTTGCGCACGAAGCGCGAATAGCGCGACAGGCACCAGGGCGAGGGATCGCAGACTTCGACATGGTGCCCGGCAAGGCCGAGGATCGTGATCGCCTCGCGCGCCGAGGTGCTCGCCCCCTCGGGGATCAGGACGCGCAGCTTTGTTGCCGGATCGGTCATGCCAGATCATTGCTGCAATGCGAGTTGCTTGTCTTGCCGCTTTAATGCCGCATGTCGCTCGGTCGCGGTTCGCCGGGGCAGCCATGCAGCGGCCTTCATGGACAAATAACTCGCGATGGATATTTTCGTGGCAGCCCCGCCGGGCGTCACATTTAGGGGCTTCTCACTGATATGGCTGATGTTCTCGCCGCACCGCAGCAATTGAAGACCGACAGCGCGGTGCGCACGCTGACGGGGATTTCGATCGCGCATTGGGTCAGCCATTTCCATATGTTCGTGCTGCCGATGCTGTTCCCGTTCCTGAAGGACCGGCTCGGCGTCGGATATATCGAGCTCGGCTTCGCGCTGACCGTATTCGCGCTGGTCTCCGGCCTGACGCAGGCGCCGATCGGCTATCTCGCTGACCATATCGGCGCGCGAAAAATCCTCCTGATCGGGCTCTGCCTGGGCGGCTTTGCCCTGATCGGGCTCGGTGCGCATTTGAGCTATCCCGCGCTGATCGCAAGCGCGATCGCGCTCGGGCTCGCCAACAGCGTCTATCACCCGGCCAACTACGCGATCCTGTCGGCGCATATGGACGAGGCGCGGATGGGCCGGGCGTTCTCGGTCCATACCTTTGCCGGCTTCCTCGGCGGCGCGGTGGCGCCGGCGATCATGGCGGCGCTGGTCGCGGCAATCGGCGGGCTCGGCGCGCTGATGGTGGCCGGCGCCGTCGGCCCGCTGGTGGCGCTATTGCTCGTCATCATGGGCATCCCCGACGCGGGCGCCGCGAAGGACAGGCCCGAGGGCAGTGAGAAGGTGAAAACCAGCGTGATGACGCCGGCGATCATGGTGCTGACCGTGTTCTTCACGCTGCTCAGCCTGTCGAGCGCGGGGATCAATAATTTCGGCGTGGTGGCGCTGATGGGCGGCTATGGCGTGTCGTTCTCGTCGGCCAATATCGCGCTGACCGCGTTCCTCGGCGCCAGCGCGGCGGGCGTGCTCGCCGGAGGCTATCTCGCCGACCGCACCCACCGTCATAGCCACGTGGCGGCGGCCTGCTTTGTGGTCAATGCCGCGATCGTGCTGCTGATAGCGCTGGTCAACCCGCCATCGGCAGTGCTGACCGCAGCGCTCGGCCTGGCCGGCTTCCTCGGCGGCGTGATCACGCCCTCGCGGGACATGCTGGTGCGCAACGCGGCGCCTCCGGGCGCGGCCGGCCGCGCCTTCGGCATCGTCTCCACCGGTTTCAACTTCGGCGGCATCGCAAGCCCGCTGCTGTTCGGCTGGATCATGGACCACAACCTGCCGCATTGGGTGTTCGGCGCGTCCGCCGCGTTCATGGTGGCGACGGTGCTGCTCGCCCTCGTCACCGACCGCAAGCCGCAGGGATCGGAAGCGCGCGCCGCGGCCTGACGACCTATTTTTCAGGTGTCCTCGCGAGCGATTGCTTCCAGACGATCCGCGCAATCGTTCAGGCCGACATAACAGGCGATACCGAGATAGATGGTCTGAAGCGCGCGAACGCTCCGGTCTCGACGTGTCGGCACGCGCGTGGCGCCGATAGCGTGATCGCCGGCCTCGGCTGGCTGCATGGAAAGCGCGCGCTCGTTGGCTATGGTGGTCGCGGTCACGAGAGATCTCCGCAGTGATCCAGGGGACTCTGCGGTGCGCCTGTTACGGTCCGATCACTGCCTCGAACTAAATGCTTACGGCTGTAACCGATCGCGATAATCTGACAGGGAGACGAGCCAACGCGGCTTGATGCGATCCTGAGCTGGCAACAGAAGAGGAGACATCTCAATGCAGGAGTACGATCTTTACATTAATCCGCAGAAGCCGACGTTAGGCCTCTATGTGCGCAAAGGGGCCGGTCTTCCTGACCTGGCCGATCCCAAGCAATGGGCATTTGACGGCACGGCGGCACAAGCCGAATTGCCGCCGGACCTTGTGAAAAAGATCGAAGCCAACGGTCACGCTTTCCGCGACATGGACTAGGCTTTGACGTCGCCGCATATTTCCAGGTTGCGGCGCCATAGCGCATTGCAGAGCCCCACCACTGCCGGTTGACAGCTTCGGAGGGCGATCCATGATGCGCGGCAACAACAACAAATCGGGATGAAGCGCCATGACCTCAGCGCCTGACATCGTGATCCGCGGCGGCACCATTGCGGACGGCAGCGGCGGGGACCTCTATGAAGCCGATGTGGCGATCGCGGACGGCAAGATCATCGCTGTCGGCAAGGTTCCAGGCAAAGGCACGGAGGAGATCGACGCCCGCGGCAAGCTGGTGGCGCCAGGCTTCGTCGATGTTCACACCCACTATGATGGCCAGGTGACCTGGAGCCAGGACATCACGCCCTCCTCGCAGAACGGCGTCACCACGGCGATCATGGGCAATTGCGGCGTCGGCTTTGCGCCGTGCCGGCCCAGCGACCACACCAGACTGATCCAGCTCATGGAAGGCGTCGAGGACATTCCCGAGCCGGTCCTGAGCGCCGGCATTCCCTGGGAATGGGAGAGCTTTCCCGACTACATGAACTGGCTGTCGAAGCGCAGCTTCGACGTCGACATCGGCGCGCAACTGCCGCATGCGGCGCTGCGTGTCTATGTGATGGGCGAACGCGGCGCGCGGCGCGATCCTTCCACGGTGGAGGATAACAGGCAGATGGCGGCGCTGGCGGGCGATGCGGTACGCGCCGGCGCACTCGGCTTCTCCACCTCGCGCACCCTCAACCACCGCACCTCGACCGGCGACTTCACGCCGACCTTGAAGGCGGGCGAGGACGAATTGACCGCGATCGCCGGCGCGATGCATGGCGTCGGCCGCAGCGTGCTGCAATTCGTGCTCGATCTCTCCACCGTCCACGAAGACCTGCCGATGATGCTGCGGGTGGCGGAGAACACGAAATGCCCGATCTCGTTCTCGATCACCCAGAACGACAAGTCGCCGCGGCGCTGGCGCCAGACGCTCGACACCATCAACGAGGCAAGCCGCCGCGGCCTCTCGATCACCGCGCAGATCGCCGCGCGTCCGGTCGGGCTGATGCTCGGGCTTGAATTGTCGCGCAACCCGTTCCAGACCCATGCGAGCTACAAGGCGATCGCGCACCTGCCGCTCAAGGAGCGAGTGGCGCGGTTGCGCCAACCTGAAGTGCGCGCCGCGATCCTCGCCGAGAATGCCAGCGACACCGACGATCCGCTGTTCTTCCGGCCGAACTACGACAAGATGTATCTGCTCGGAAATCCGCCCGACTACGAGCAGCCGCCGGAGAACACGCTGGGCGCGCAAGCGCGCCGGCTCGGCAGACGCCCGGAAGAACTCGCCTATGACGCGATGCTGACCGACGAGGGCCGCGGCATGCTCTACGTGCCGTTCCTCAACTATTCCGACGGCAATCTCGACGCGACGCGCGAGATGCTGCTGGACCCGAATTCGGTGCCCGGCCTCTCCGATGGCGGTGCGCATTGCGGCATCATCTGCGATGCCTCTTTCCCGACTTATCTGCTGACGCACTGGACCCGCGACCGCACCCGCGGCGAGAAGCTCTCGATCCCCTTCGTGATCGCGGTACAATCACGCAAGACCGCGCTCTCGGTCGGCCTCGCCGATCGCGGCCTGATCGCGCCCGGCTACAAAGCCGACGTCAACGTGATCGATTACGACCGGCTGCATCTGCATCCGCCAAAGGTCCATTACGATCTCCCCGTCGGCGGCCGCCGATTGTTGCAGCAGGTCGACGGCTATGACGCGACGATCGTCTCGGGCGTAGTGACGCAGCGCGGCGGCGCGGCCACCGGCGCAAGGCCAGGCCGGCTTATTCGCGGTACGCAGGCGATGCATTAGGCGCGTAGCGGCGTAGAGTGGGCAAGGAGCGCAGCGACGTGTCCACCATCACGCGCTGTGCTCGCGATGGTGGGCACGCTTTCGCTGTTCGAGCTACGGCGGACAAGTCGCTTTGCCCACCCTGCAAGGACGAAATGTTGCTTACCCGATCAGGCACACTGCCGCAGAACTTTGGCAGCGCCGATTATGGTTGGCTCATGAGGGTCTTCGACGTGCGGGCGGCGCGGCCGGCCGTAGCTCCATGTTGGATATACCTGCCGCGACGTTCAGGCCGGTCTGGGCCTCGACCGACACCGGCTGCAAGCTGACCGTGCGGTCTGAGCCTCCGACCAGGACATTGGCCCCCAGTCCGACGCCAATCGTACCGTCGACGGTGGCGCCACCATAGCTTCCTGCCAGCGCTCCGCGGCGCAGCGTGGTCGGCGCAAAAACGGCCCACGCGAGTTGACCGCCGGACGTTGCACCGATGTCCAGCCCAAACGTGCTGATAGTGCCCTGATAGGCGTCACGCGTCCTGCCTCGTGCAGATGCATAGATGCAGCTCAGTTGCTGCTGTCCCCCGATAACCATGCCGACGCTAGGGGCGATATTGCAGGAAAGCGTTCCGACCCTCACTCGCCCCGGCTGCTGAGCCGTAGCCGGAACGGCTGCCAACCCCAGTGCCAAGGCTCCCCCGATTGCAAGGCCATTCAGCGTTCTGAATATCACTTTCTTGTTCACTGCGACACTCCATCTGACATTTCAACGCTCGCTTGTAACTCGGGGAAACCTCGGCAGACATCCACAATCGGGTGATGATGCTGACTTTGCCTTCGCTGTTCGAGTTACGGCGGACAAGTCGCTTTGCCTGCCCCACGAAAACGGCGCGAAGAAAGCGCGAGAACGGCGCTGCGCGCTCCCGCCTCTCCCCTTGTGGGAGAGGCCGTATCGCATGCAGCGAAGCGGAATGCGATGCGGGTGAGGGGTGCGGCCTATCGAGGGACCACGACTCGTGGAGGCATACCCCTCACCCGGATTTCCCGCTTACGCGCGAAATCCGGCCTCTCCCACAAGGGGAGAGGCAGTTCGAGTGTGCGGACGCTGTGTTAGCCTCACTACACCGAAACTATGTCGGCGATACCGCGCTCTTCAATTCGCTTGATGGCACCACTTCGCCGCGCAGCCTTGCGCGTTCGGTGTTGGGCCAGAGCAAGAGCAGGCCGAGCAATCCGGATGTGATCATGATCGCGGCGTTGATGGTGAAGCCGGTCATGTAGCCGTCGAACAGATTCCCCGCGTGCTGGATCACGCTGCCCATGACCGCCGGCGCCACGATGCCGGCAAGCGTGTAGAGCGCGCCATAGATCGAGATCACGGCGCCGCGCTGCGACACCGGGGTGAACTCGCCGATCATCGGCGCACAGACCACATAGATCGACCCGCAGAGGCCGGAGCCGAAGACGAGCAGCGCGATCGTCATTCCGCCCGGCGCGACGTGGGGCATGATGGCCATGATGATGCCGCCGACGATCAGCGGCACCGAGCCGAGCACGCCGCGCGCGCCGCGGGTGGTGAAACCGCGCGCCAGCAACGACTGCGAAACCCAGCCCGTGAGCATGACGACGACGGCGCCGAACACCCATGGCAGGATCGAAACGAAGCCGGCCTGATGCTGCGAATAGCCTAGTCCCTTGACGATGAAGGGCGTGAACCAGGTGAGCCCAAGCGATAGCGCCCAGTACGCGCCGAAGGTGGCGGCAACGCAGCCGACGAAGGTCCGCGAGGTGAGAAGCCGCGAATAGGGAATGCGCTGCTCGCTGGCCGCCGTCGCCGCGCTCTCCACCAGCGGGCCTTCCTTGCCGAGGATCGCCCACGCCACCACCCACATCAGCCCAACGATCCCGAGGGCGCCGAACGCATAGTGCCAGTCGTGATTGACGATGATCCAGTTCAGCGCCGGGACCGCCAGGATCACGCCGAACGCCGAGCCCTGCGACAGGATCGCAATCGGCAAGGTTCGCTTCTCGTCGGGGAACCATTTGAAGATGGCATGCGCCGCCACCGACGCCGCAGGCCCCTCACCCGCACCGAGGATGATGCGGCAGATCAGAAGCGTGGCGAAGCCGACGGTGCCGACCATCGGGAACTGCGCCAGCGCCCAGATCAGCGCCAGCACCAGCAGCACCCAGCGGGTCTCGACGCGGTTGACGATGAAGCCGACCACGATGGCCGAGATCGAGAACAGGAAGAAGAAGGAGGAGCCGAGCAGGCCGAACTGCTCCGGATCGAGTTTCAGTTCAGTCATGATCGGAACGCCGGCGAGGCCGACCACGATCTTATCCGCGAAGTTCACCAGCATGAACAGGAACAGGAGGAAGGTGATCTTCCAGGCGCCTTTCGGCGTCGGCTGTGCGGTCATGCTTGGTTCTCCCCGCGGTTTTCTCGCTTGCTCGGCTCGGTTGTTCGGCTCTGTCGGCCAGGTTGTGCCCGATGCTAGCCTTGGGTTTCCTGACAAGGCAACCGTGGATTTTGACCTGCCGGCCCTGCCGTGGCATCGACAGCGCATGCCAAGTGGAAATCGTCCCGTGCTCGAGGTCACCGGCCTGAGGAAAAGCTATCGTTCGGCCGGCGAGGACATCGCGGTGCTGCGCGGCGTCAACCTTGCGGTTGCCGCGGGCGAAAGCGTGGCGCTGACCGGCGAATCCGGCAGCGGCAAGAGCACGCTGTTGCACCTGATCGCCGGGCTCGATGCCGCCGATGGCGGCGAGATCGTTCTCGACGGCGTCAGCCTTTCCAACCTCGGCGAGGCCGGCCGTGCTGCACTGCGTCGCGACCGGCTGGGATTGGTGTTCCAGCAATTCAACCTGATCCCGAGCCTGATGGTTTCGGACAATCTTACCTTTCAGTCGCGGATCGCCGGACGGCATGATCCGAAATGGCACGACGAACTGGTGCAGCGGCTTGGACTGGCGGAGCTCTTGAAGCGATATCCGGAGCAATTGTCCGGCGGCCAGCAGCAGCGCGTCGCGATCGGCCGCGCGCTGGCGCCCAAGCCGCTGCTGCTGCTCGCAGACGAGCCGACCGGCAATCTCGACGAAGAGACCGCCGACGAGGTGCTGGCGCTGGCGCGCGATCTGGTGGCGCGGACCGGGTGCGGCTTCCTGATGGTGACACATAGCGCGCGGCTCGCAGCATTGCTCGACCGCCAGGTCAATTTGCATGCGGGGGTGATCGCATGAGCCGGGCGCTGTGGACGCTGGCAGTTCTGCTCAGCCATTGGCGTCGGCATCCGATGCAGCTTGCGACGCTGCTGATCGGATTGATCTCCGCGACCGCGCTGTGGAGCGGCGTGCAGGCGCTGAACCAGCAGGCGCGCAACGCCTATGATCGGGCGGCGGCGACCTTCGGCGGCACCCGCACCGCGATGCTCGTCAGTCGCGACAGCACCAGTTTTCCGCAACACCTCTTCGTCGATCTGCGCCGCGCCGGCTGGCCGGTCTCGCCCGTGGTCGAGGGGCGCCTGCAGATCGGCGGACGATCGTTCCGGCTGCTCGGCATCGAGCCGGTGACGCTGCCGGGCGAAGTCAGCACTGCGCCCGTGATCGGCCGGACCGATCTGCAGTCCTTTGTCACGCCGCCCGGTGAAATGCTGGTGGCGCCGGAGACGCTGGCAGACCTTGGCCTCAAAGAGGGCGAGCGGCCATCGTCGAATGGCGGCGTGCTGCTGCCGCCACCCCGCGTGCAGGCGCAGCTCGTGCCCGGCGTGCTCGTTGTCGACATCGGGATCGCGCAGCAGATCCTGAAGATGCCGGATCAAATCTCGCGCGTGTTGATCGGCAAATCCAGCGCCAGGCGCGCGCCGCTCGAAAGCATCGCAGGCGACCGGCTGCGCCTGGTCGAGCCCAACGCGGAAACCGATCTCGAGCGCCTCACCGACAGCTTCCATCTCAACCTGACCGCGTTCGGGCTGTTGTCGTTCTTCGTTGGCCTCTTCATCGTCAACTCCGCGATCGGGCTTGCCTTCGAGCAGCGGCTGCCGATGCTGCGCACCTTGCGCGCCTGCGGCGTGTCGGCGCGGATGCTGAACAGCGTGCTGGTAGCCGAGCTGGTATCGCTCGCGCTGGTCGCGGGCCTGGTGGGACTGATGTGCGGCTATGTCATCGCCGCGGCGCTGCTACCCGACGTCGCGGCCTCGTTGCGCGGGCTGTATGGCGCGCAGATTCCGGGACAACTGACATTGAAGGGCGAGTGGTGGCTCGCCGGCATCGCGATCAGCATCCTCGGCGCGCTGGCGGCCGCCGCCGCGAGCCTTGCCAAGGCGATCCGCATGCCGGTGCTATCATCGGCGCAGCCGCAGGCCTGGCAGCAGGCGCAGCGGCGCTGGCTGGTGTTTCAGAGCGCTGCCGCGCTTGCCGCCTTTGCCGTGGCCGGCGGCTTTCTCTGGTTCGGCGATTCCCTGCTCTCGGGCTTTGCCGTGCTCGCCGCGCTGATGCTCGGTGCCGCGCTGATCCTGCCGATGATTCTGGAGATCGCACTTGCGCTCGGCCAACGCAGCGCCGGGCGGCCGGTCAGTATCTGGTTCTGGGCCGACAGCCGCCAGCAGCTCTCGGGATTGTCACTGGCGCTGATGGCGCTGTTGCTAGCGCTCGCAGTCAATGTCGGCGTCGGCACCATGGTGGAGAGTTTCAGCCGCACTTTCCTGGTCTGGCTCGACGGACGGCTCGCTGCCGATGTCTATGTCAACGCGGCCAGTGATGCGCAGGCAAGTGAGATCAAGACCTGGATGCGCCAGCGGAGCGAGGTGCAGGCGATCCTGCCCGGTGGCCGCGCGGATGCGCAGCTTGCAGGCATGCCGATCGAGGTGCTCGGCCTGCCCGATCAGGCCACCTTTCGCGACAACTGGCCGCTGCTGGAGTCGCGATCGGATGGATGGGACCGCCTGCGCGCCGGCGACACCTGCTTTGCCAGCGAGCAATTGTCGCGGCGGCTGAAGCTTGCGATCGGCGACCGGATCGAGGTGCCCGCGCCCGGCGGCAACTGGCCGCTCGAGATCGTCGGCATCTATGCCGACTACGGCAATCCCAAGGGCCAGGTGGCGGTGAACTTTGCCGCGCTGACGCGGCACTTTCCGGAAGTGCCGCAGACACGGTTCGGCCTCCGCGTCCCACCGCCCGCCGTGCCCGCGCTGATTGCCGAGCTGCAGCAGAAGTTCGGCCTCGATGACCGCAGCGTCGCTGATCAGACGACGGTGAAGGCGGAGTCGAAACGCATCTTCAACCGCACCTTCTCGGTTACGTCAGCACTGAACACCTTCACGCTCGGCGTCGCCGGCGTCGCGCTGCTCACGAGCCTCCTGACGCTGGCGAATTCCCGCCTGCCGCAACTTGCGCCGCTGTGGGCGATCGGGCTGACGCGCCAGCGGCTCGCGAGGATCGAACTATTGAAGACGATGGCGGTGGCGCTGATCACGTCACTGTTCGCGCTGCCGCTCGGCCTTCTGGTGGCGTGGTGCCTGCTCGCGGTCGTGAATG
This sequence comes from Bradyrhizobium sp. LeoB3, assembly GCF_055456055.1. Lineage (NCBI taxonomy): Bacteria > Pseudomonadati > Pseudomonadota > Alphaproteobacteria > Hyphomicrobiales > Nitrobacteraceae > Bradyrhizobium > Bradyrhizobium sp. LeoB3. The sequence goes on along the minus strand of NZ_JBVBEF010000093.1, from coordinate 18,299 downwards.
TGAAAGCTTTCGGCTGGCGGTTGCCGTTCCAGGTGTTCCCGTTGCAACTGGTGGAACTGCTCGGCGTTGCCCTGGCGGCGGCGCTGTTGGCTGCGCTATTGCCTGTCATCCGGCTGGCGCGGATGCAGCCGGCGAGCCTGATACGGATCTTTGTCAATGAACGCTAACCCGATCTCGCGCCGCGCGTTCATGGGCGGCGCGCTTGCAGTTGGCGTCGTAAGCCAGGCGCATGCGCAAGGCTTCGCCGGGCTTGGTGAGACCGCCGACGGGTTTGCGCCTGTCACGCCTGGCAAGCGTTTCGTCTTTCCGCTCGATCACGGCCCGCATCCGGAATTCCGCATCGAATGGTGGTATGTGACCGCGAACCTCGTTGATCCGGCTGGCACGGCCCATGGCGTGCAATGGACGCTGTTCCGGCAGGCGATGCGCGCCGGCGCGCAGCTTGAAGGCTGGGCCAACCAGCAAATCTGGATGGGACACGCCGCGGTCACCCGCGCCGACACCCATCGCTATGCCGAGACATTTGCGCGCGGCGGCGTCGGGCAGGCCGGCGTCGAGACGAGTCCGTTTGTCGGCTGGATCGATGCCTGGGAGATGCGTGGGCTCGACGGCTTCAATGCGGACAAAGTGGCGCCGCTGAAACTCAGCGCGACGGGCGCGGATTTCAGTTACGAGCTCCGGCTCGATGCGGAGCGGGCGCTGGTGCTGCAGGGCGACCGCGGCTACAGCATGAAGTCCGATCGCGGACAGGCGTCCTATTACTACAGCCAGCCCTTCTTCAAGGCGGCCGGCCGCATCGTCGTCGACAACAAGCCTGTCGACGTCACCGGGCAGGCCTGGATGGACCGCGAATGGAGCAGCCAGCCGCTCGCGTCCGACCAGACCGGCTGGGACTGGTTCTCGCTGCATCTGCCCAACGACGAAAAGCTGATGCTCTACCGGCTGCGCCAGAAGGACGGCAAGAGCAACCTGTTCGGCAACTGGATCGAGCCGGACGGCAGATCAAGCGAGATCGCTGCAAGCGATAACAGCATCACGCCCACCGCCTTCACCGAGATCGGCGGCCGCAAGGTGCCGACGTCATGGCGTATCGAAATCCCTGCGCGCGGGGTCAAGATCGAAACCAGGCCGCTCAACGCGCGAAGCTGGATGGGAACGGGCTTTTCCTACTGGGAGGGCCCGATCAGCTTTGCCGGCAGCCATGCCGGCGTCGGCTATCTCGAACTGACCGGCTATTGAGCGGCGACTTCAAGGGAGGCTCTCCATGTATCACGACACGGCGATCGTCACCTGCCTTGCGATCGCGTTCTATTTCTTCACCTCGGCGACTGTTGCGCGGGCGCGTTACACATTCGCCGTCAAGCTGCCGGCGATCTCGGGGGATCCAGATTTCGAGCGCATCTTCCGGGTGCAGATGAACACGCTGGAATGGATGCCGATCTTCCTGCCCTCGCTGTGGCTGTTTGCGATCTATATCAGCGACGCGATCGCAGCCGCGCTCGGCGTGGTCTGGATCATCGGCCGCATCGTCTATTTCATCGGCTATCGCCAAGCCGTCGAAAAGCGCGGCCCCGGCTTCGGCATCCAGGCGCTGGTGTGCATCGTGCTGTGGGGTGGCGCGTTGGGGGCCGCGACGTGGAAGGTGATTTCCTGAGAGGGTTATTTGAGATTGACGGCCCTTCAAACTCCCATGTCGTCCCGGGCTTGACCCGGGACCTATAACCCCAAGCGCTCGTGGTGTGCTCCGCCGCAACCGCTTGCGCGCACCACAACGACCGACTGTGGTTATGGATCCCCGCTTTCGCGGGGATGACGACCGAGTGGTTGCTAAAGCATCACTTCGTCAGCGGGCAGCCGCTTTCCTTGGCGGTGAAGAAGGCCTTGTCGCCGGGCACCACGGCGAGCTGCTTGTAATAGTCCCACGGCTTCTTCGATTCCGAGGGCTTCTTGACCTCGAACAGGTAGAGGTCGTGCACCATGCGGCCGTTCTCCTGCACCTTGCCCTTCGCGAAGGCGTCGTCGACCGGCAGCTCCTTCAGCTTTTTCGCCACCGCATCGCTGTCCTTGGTTCCGGCGGCCTTCACGGCCTTCAGATAGGACAGCGTCGCCGAATAGGTGCCGGCGTGGATCATGCTCGGCATGTGGCCGGTGCGCTTGATGAAGCGTTCGCTGAAGGCGCGCGAGGCGTCGTCGTGGTCCCAGTAAAACCCTTCGGTGAGCACAAGACCCTGCGCGGCTTCCAGCCCGAGACCGTGGACCTCGGACAGCGTCATCAGCAGGCCAGCAAGCTTCTGCCCGCTCTTGACGATGCCGAACTCGGCCGCCTGCTTGATCGAGTTGGTGGTGTCGAGGCCGGCATTGGCAAGGCCGACGATCTTCGCCTTCGAGCTCTGCGCCTGCAGCAGGAAGGACGAGAAATCCGACGAGTTCAGGGGCACGCGCACCGAGCCCAGCACCTTGCCGCCCTTTTCCTTGACGATGTCGCTGGTGTCCTTTTCCAGCGCGTAGCCGAAGGCGTAGTCGGCGGTCAGGAAAAACCAGGTATCGCCGCCCGCCTGCACCAGCGCGCCGCCGGTGCCCACCGCCAGGGCGCGGGTGTCATAGGCCCAGTGGAAACCGTAGGGCGTGCAGGCATCGCCTGTGATGCGGGAGGTCGCCGCGCCAACGACGATGTCGATCTTCTTCTTCTCGTTGGAGAGTTCCTGGACCGCGAGCGCCACCGAAGAGGTGGTCAGCTCGGTGATCATGTCGACGCCTTCGGTATCGTACCAGCGCCGCGCGATCGCAGAGGCGAGATCGGGCTTGTTCTGGTGATCGGCGGTGACGAGCTCGATCTTGTGCCCCAGCACCTCGCCGCCGAAATCTTCGATCGCCATCCTGGCGGCCTCGAGCGAATACTTGCCGCCGTAATCGGCATAGACGCCGGACTGGTCGTTCAGGATGCCGATCTTGACGCCCTGGGCAAAACTCGGAGTTGACAGCAAAAGGCCGCCAAGGGCGACGGCGGCGAGCAATCCCGATTTCATAAATGATCTCCCTGCAGTTTCTGTTCGGAATATAAGCGAATGATATTTTATAACCCTGCGGCTGCCCATCACTTTCGGCTCAGCCATTAGTGGGGCTTGCGCCGACCTCTCTTCTCGTCATTCCGGGGCGCGCGAAGCGCGAACCCGGAATCCATCGGGCGGCATACGCTGGCCGAGAAATGGATTCCGGGCTCATCGCTTCGCGATGCCCCGGAATGACGGCGGTGGTGAACGGCGATCAAACCTCCACCGGCTTCTTCGGATGCCTGGGATCGGCGAGTCCGCGCACCACCATGTAGAAGATCGGCGTGAAGATCAGGCCGAACAGGGTGACGCCGAGCATGCCGAAGAACACGGCGACCCCGACCGCCTGGCGCATCTCCGAGCCCGAGCCGGTCGAGACCACCAATGGCAGAACGCCGAGGATGAAGGCGAACGACGTCATCAGGATCGGCCGCAGCCGCAGGCGGCAGGCCTCGATCACCGCCTCCAGCCGCGGCTTGCCCTCGGCCTCGATGTCACGCGCGAATTCGACGATCAGGATCGCGTTCTTGGCGGCGAGGCCGACCAGCACGACGAAACCGATCTGGGTCAGGATGTTGACGTCCTGCCCCATGATGCGCACGCCGATGGTCGCAGCCAGCAGGCACATCGGCACGATCAGGATCACCGCGAACGGCAGGCTCCAGCTGCCATATTGCGCGGCGAGCACGAGATAGACGAACAGCACGCAGATCGGGAACACGTAGAGCCCGGCATTGCCGCCGGTGATTTGCTGATACGACAGGTCGGTCCACTCGAACGCAAAACCGCTCGGCAGCGTTGCATCGGCGAGCTGTTTGATGGTGTCGAGTGCGGTCTGCGAGCTCGTGCCGGGCGCCGGCTCGCCCTGCAGCTCGGATGCCGAATAGAGGTTGTAGCGCGCGACGCGGTCGGGCCCGGAGACGTCGCGGAATTCGACCACGCTGCCGAGCAGCACCATGTCGCCCGCGGCATTGCGTGTGCGCAGCCGCGCGAGATCGGAGGTTTCCTTGCGGAACGGCAGGTCAGCCTGCGCGGTGACGTGATAGGTGCGGCCGAACAGGTTGAAGTCGTTGACGTAGGTCGAGCCGAAATAGGTCTGGATGGTGTCGTTGATGCTTGCGATCGGCACACCGAGCTTCTGCGCCTTGATGCGGTCGATGTCGACGAACACTTGCGGCGTATTCGCGGTGAACGGCGAGAACACCGAGGTGAGATATGGCGACTTGCGCGCGGCAGCGACAAGTTCGTCGGTCGCGGCGGCCAGCAGCTCGGGGCCGCGGCCCTGGCGATCCTGGATGCGGATGGTGAAGCCGCCGCCGGTGCCGATACCCGGCACCGCAGGCGGCGGGATCACGATGATGAAGGCCCCCTGGATCACAGACAGGCGCTTGCGCAGCTCGGCCGTGATCGCGGTCGCCGACAACCCTTTCTTCTGGCGCGCCTCCGGCTCATCGAACACGGGGAACAGCGCCGCGGCATTGCCCGACTGCGTGCGTGTCGCGCCCGAGAAGCCGGCAAAGGCCGCAACGCGCACGATGCCCGGCGTATCGAGCGCGATCCGCTCGATCTCGCGCACCACCGCCGTGGTGCGAGCCAGCGATGCCGCCCCCGGCAATTGCACCGACACGATGATGTAGCCCCGATCCTGCGCCGGAATGAAGCCCTGTGCCGTGGTCGCGAGCAACCAGCCGGCGCTGCCGATCAGCGCGACATAGATCAGCAGCATCACCGCCGTATGGCGGATCACGAAGTCGGCCGCTGCGGCATAGCCATGCGACAGGCGGTCGAACAGGCGGTTGAAGACGGCCGTGAACTTCTCCCAGCCACGGGCAATGATATTCCAGCGCGCCGCCGGCCGCTTCTCCTCATGGGGCACCAGGATCAGCGAGGCCAGCGCCGGCGACAGCGTCAGCGAGCAGAAGCAGGAGATCGCGGTCGCGACCGCGATGGTGACGGCGAATTGCTGGAAGAACTGGCCGGAGATGCCGCCGAGGAATGCGGTCGGCACGAACACCGCACACAGCACCAGCGCGATCGAGACCAGCGCTCCGCCGACCTCCTCCATCGTCTTGAGCGCGGCATCGCGCCGGCTCATTCCGTGCTCGAGATGTCGCTCGACATTCTCGACCACCACGATGGCGTCGTCGACCACGATGCCGACCGCCAGCACCAGGCCGAACAGCGTCAGATTGTTGATCGAGAAGCCGAGCGCAGCCATCACCGCGAAGGTGCCGACCAGCGACACCGGGATCGCGATGATCGGAATGATCGCCGGCCGCCAGCCCTGCAGGAACACCAGCACCACGATGACGACGAGCAGCATCGCCTCGTAGATGGTCTTGATCAGCTCGTGGATGGATTGCGCGATGAATTCGGTCGGGTTGTAGCCGATATTGTAGTCGAGCCCTTTCGGGAAGCTCGCCTTGAGCTTGACCATCGTATCGGAGATTTCCTTGGCGGTGGCGAGCGCGTTCGAGCCGGGCCGCTGCGTCACCAGCATGCCGACCGCCGATTTCTTGAGCAGGAAGCTGTTGGTGCTATAGGACAGCGCGCCAAGTTCGACGCGGGCAACGTCGCGCAGGCGCACGGTGCGGCCGTCGGCGCCGGCCCTGACCACGATATCCTCGAACTGCCTGGGATCCTTGAGACGGCCGGTAAAGACAAGGTTGGGCTGGAACGCGCGATCCGCAATCGGCGGCTCCGCGATCTGTCCGCCCGCGATCTGCAGGTTCTGCGCGCGGATCGCCGCCAGCACCTCGGTTGAGGTCAGGCCGAGATTGGCGAGGCGGTCGGGATCCAGCCACAGCCGCATCGAGTAATCGCGCGCGCCGAAGATCTGGATGTCGCCGACGCCGTCGAGCCGGAGCAGCTGGTCGCGGACCTGCAGCAGCGCATAGTTGGAGATGTAGAGCTGGTCGAAGCTGTCATCGGGCGACAGCATGAACACGACCATCAGGATATCAGGGCTGTTCTTGCGCGTGGTCACGCCGTTGCGCTGCACCTCTTCGGGCAGCCGCGGCTGCGCGATCGCGACGCGGTTCTGCACCAGCACCTGGGCGGTGTCGAGGTTGGTGCCAAGCTTGAAGGTCACGGTGATGGTGAGCTGGCCGTTCGAGGTGGCCTGGCTGTAGAGATACAGCATGTCCTCGACGCCGTTGATCTCCTGCTCGATCGGGGCAGCGACGGTGTCGGAGACGGTCTGCGCGGAGGCGCCGGGATAGTTGGTGGTGACTACCACCGTCGGCGGCACCACTTGCGGATATTCCGAGACCGGCAGCGTGGTGTAGGCGATCGCGCCGACGATCAGGAGCACGATCGACAGCACCATCGCCAGGATGGGCTGGTTGATGGAAAGCCGCCCGAGGTTCATGATTTGCCACCGCTCGCGGCTTGTGCGGGATGCGGGCTCACCTTGGTGCCGACGCGGGCGCGCTGCAGACCATCGACGATCACGCGGTCGTCCGCCTTGAGGCCTTCGCGGATTACGCGCAGGCCTTCGTCGAGCGGGCCGAGCGTCACGGGCTTTGCCTCCACCGTGTCGTCGTCCTTGACCACGAACACGATCTTGCGCGACTGGTCGGTGGCGACAGCCGTGTCGGGCACGAGCAGCGCCTCATAAGGCGAGCTGCCGATGATCCGCACGCGGCCGAACTGTCCGGGCAGGATCGAGAGATCCTTGTTCGGAATCACCGCGCGGCTCCGCAGGGTGGCGGTCGAGACATCCAGCCGATTGTCGAGGAAATCCATCTTGCCTTCGTGCGAGGGCTTGGTTTCGCCGGTCAGCGTCACCTGAACCGGATTGGGCGTATCGCGCGAACTCGGCCGTTTGCCCTCGAACCAGAGCCGGTTGTTCCGCAGATAGGTCGCCTCGTCGACGTCGAAATAGATGTAGATCGGGTCGAGCGACACGATCGAGGTGAGCAGGGTCGCGCCGCCCTCGCTGCCCTGCACAAGATTGCCGACGCTGACGAGATGGCGGCTGACGCGGCCGGTGAGCGGCGCCAGCACATGGGTGAATTCGATGTTGAGCTGGGCTGCCTTGAGCGCGCCCTCGGCCTGCGTCTCGGCGGCATGGGCTGCCTGCAAGGCCTGACGGCGCTGGTCGACGACCTGTTCGGAGACTGCACTGGTCTGAACCAGGTTCAGGCCGCGGTCGAGCTCGCGCTTGGCGAGCTCCGCCTTGGCACGCGCGTCCGCAAGTTGTCCCTCGGCCTGCTTGGCGACGGCCTCGAACGGGCGCGGATCGATCACGTAAAGCAGGTCGCCGGCGCGGACGATGGCGCCATCGCGAAACTCGACGCTGGTGACGAAGCCGCCGACGCGGGCGCGAACCTGGACCTCCTCGATCGCTTCGAACCGCCCGGTGAATTCGTCCCAATCCGTGACCGTGCGCTTGGTCGGCTGCGCCACCGTGACCGCAGGGGCCGGCGCCGCCGCCTGTGGCTGCTGCTTGTCGCCACAGCCCGACAATGCCAAGGCAGACGTTGCCAAGGCAATGAGCAAGCCAAGCGCGCTGACGCCGCGCCGTGAGTTGGCCGTGAGGTTCCCCGTCCTGTCGTTCGCGCCCAAGTCGATCTCCCCCTGAACAGCACAGGCGGCGCGGGTAACGCCGCTCGGATGCGCAGCTTACGCGCAGCGGAGGTCACAGATGTGACCGGAGGACAGTCTGTTCAAGAGAGGGACGGGATCAAGCAAAATCGCTGCCCATTTTTCGTGGCCGCACGCCAACGCAGGCGGCAATCACCTCCGCAAAGCCCACCCGCGGACGCCGATGGCGCATCTAAGGGCATGACGAGCCGTTCCGGCTCCGTTAGATTGCCGTCAAAGAAAATAAATCTTTCAGGGAGGGTCGGCTCGTGCACCGAGGACGTGTCGTATTTGGCGCAATGGAGGAGGTCGTGTTCGGCCGCCAAGCGGCTGAGGCGATCGTCGAGCAGGTGGCGCGTGTGGCCGCGCAGCGCGCCTTCCTGATGGTCAGCGGAACGCTCAACCGCACGACCGACGAAATCGAGCGAATCCGCGCCGCGCTGGGCACAGCCTGCGCCGGCACCTTCGATGCGATGCCGCCGCATACGCCGCGCTCCGCCGTGGTCGCGGCAGCCGAGCAGGCGCGCGCCGCGAAAGCCGACCTTATCGTCACGATCGGCGGCGGCTCGATCACCGACGGCGCCAAGGCGGTGCAGCTATGCCTCGCCAATGGTATCCGCAAGGCCGACGACATCGACAAAGTCCGCACCAGCCACGGCGTAACGCCTCAAATCAATGCACCCATCGTACGCCAGATCAGCGTGCCGACGACGATCGCAGGCGGCGAGTTCACCGCGATCGCCGGCGTCACCAACGAGAAGAAACGGGTCAAGGAGCTGCTGACCCATCCCATGGTGATGCCGCGCGCCGTCATCCTCGATCCCTGGCTTTCGCTGCATACGCCGGAATGGCTGTGGCTTTCGACCGGCATCCGCGCGGTCGATCATTGCGTCGAGGGCATCTGCTCGAAGGAATCGCACCCTTATGCCGATGCACAGGCGCTGAAGGGACTGTCGATGCTGGCGCAAGCGCTGCCGCAGGTCAAAGCCGACGCAACCGATATCGACGCGCGGCTGGACTGCCAGATCGGCACCTGGCTGTCGACCGGGCCGCTCGCCGCTGGCGTGCCGATGGGCGCGAGCCATGGCATCGGCTATGTGCTCGGTGCCGAATTCGACGTGCCGCACGGCTATACTTCGTGCGTGATGCTGCCGGCGGTGATGCGCTGGAATAAGTCCGCCAATGCCGAGCGGCAGGCGCAGGTCGCCGCCGCCATGGGCCATCCCGGTCAGGACGCCGGCGACGTGCTCGACAACTTCATCCGCGGACTGGGCCTGCCGCGCAGCCTTCAGGACGTGCGGATCGGCCCCGAACATTTCGACCATATCGCGGCGCAGGCGATGAAGACGCCATGGGTTCCACGCAATCCGCGCACCATCGCGGGCCCCGAGCAGGTCCGCGAGATTCTTGTGTTGGCAGCATGAGGGACATTTTCCACCGATGTATACCGGAAAGCACGCTTATCTGCGCCCGTTGCAACCGGCCTTCATCATGGCTACGACGGGCGAGACCGTCACCTATCGCGAGCTCGAGGTGCGCAGCAACCGCCTGGCGCACCTGTTTCGAAAATGCGGCCTGAAGCGGCTGGAGCACTATGCGATCTTCATGGAGAACAACAATCGCTATCTGGAGGCCTGCGGCGCCGGCGAGCGCTCCGGCCTCTATTTCACCTGCGTGAATTCCTATCTGACCCCAAGCGAGCTCGCCTACATCCTCACCAACAGCCAGTCGCGCATCCTGATCACGTCGAGGGCAAAACTCGACGTCGCGCGCGAGGCGCTGAAGGAATGTCCTGAGGTCGAGCTCTGCATCGTCGCCGACGGCGAGGGCGAAAGCGATCGCATCGTCGGGCTACAGCAGGTGACTGCGGGCCTTCCTGCGACGCCGATCGAGGATGAAGCGATCGGCACCGCGATGCTCTATTCGTCCGGCACCACAGGTCGGCCCAAAGGCATCCTGCGGCCGCTGCCGGAGCAAGCGCCGTCACAGCAACTGCCGCTGTTCGATTTCCTGCAGAAACTCTGGCACTACCGCGAAGGAATGATCTATCTGTCGCCCGCGCCGCTCTATCATTCGGCGCCGCAGGCGGCCGTCAATCTCACCATCCGCATCGGCGGCACCGTCGTTATCATGGAGAGCTTCGATCCCGAGCGTTATCTGCAGCTCGTCGAGCAATGGGGCATCACGCACAGCCAGCTCGTGCCGACGATGTTCTCGCGAATGCTGAAGCTGCCGGAGGAGGTGCGCAAACGCTACGACCTGTCGTCGCTGGAGATCGCGATCCACGCCGCCGCTCCCTGCCCTGCCCTCGTCAAGGAGGACATCATCAACTGGTGGGGGCCGATCATCCACGAATATTACGGCGCGACCGAGGGTCTCGGCTTCACCGCCTGCAACACCGAGGAGTGGCTTTCGCATCGCGGCACCGTCGGCAAGGTGCTGCTCGGCGACCTGCATATCCTCGACGAGAACATGCAGCCGAGCCCAAAGGGAACGCCGGGCACGGTGTGGTTCAAGACCGCCTCGGCCTTCGAATATTTCAACGATCCCGCCAGAACGCGCGAGGCACGCTCGGCGGACGGCAGCATGAGCACGGTCGGCGACGTCGGCTATGTTGACGATGACGGCTATCTCTATCTCACCGACCGTTCGACCTTCATGATCATCTCCGGCGGAGTGAATATCTATCCGCAGGAGTGCGAGAACCTCCTGATCACCCATCCCAAGGTCGCGGACGCCGCCGTGTTCGGCGTGCCCAACGCCGATCTCGGCGAGGAGGTGAAAGCGGTGGTGCAGCCGATGCATGACGTGGTGCCGGGACCCGATCTTGCCGAGGAATTGATCGCGTTCTGCGCGCAATCGCTGTCGCGCCAGAAGGTGCCGCGCTCGATCGATTTCGAGGCGGAACTGCCGCGGCTGCCGACCGGCAAGCTCTACAAACGCCTGTTGCGCGACCGCTATTGGGGCAACAAGACCTCGCGTATCGTGTGAGCTGGCCTATCTGCGCTCGCGCTGCGACGAAGGCGTGGACGTGTGCGCCGAGACCGGACTCGCTCGCTGGGGCGTGTCTGCGCTATAGTGCCTGCCCGTCTGCCAGCTTCGTCGGGAGGCACGCCATGGCATTGCCCGAGCCACGCGAGCCCACGCCGCTACCGGCCCCAAGGCTCGAATTCACCGCCGCAGAGATTGGCGCCCTCGCCCACCTCTACCGGGGCGAAGTTTACCGAAGCACAGTCTGGCGCACGCGCCTCGACAGTTCGACCAACTGGGCGGTGGTGACAACGGGCATTGCCTTGTCGGCCACCTACAGCAGCGCCGACGCGTCGCCTTTGCCGATGGTCCTCGTCGGCCTGCTTGTCACCGTGTTCCTGCTGTTCGAGGCCCGCCGCTACCGCTATTTCAATGTCTGGCGCGCCCGCGCGCGGCTGTTCGAAACCGATTTCTTCGCACCGATGATCCGTGGCGAACGGCTTAACCCGGATTCGGCCTGGACCGAACTGCTCGCCAATGACTACCGCAATCCGAGCTATCACATCAGCTATGCGCGCGCGATCGGGCGAAGGCTGCGCCGCACCTATGGCTGGATCTTCGCGATCCAGGCGATCGCCTATTACGGCAAGCTCGCGATCCATCCGGTGCCGCTGACCACGCTTGGCGAGGTTTGGGAGCGCGCCGCGATCGGTCCCATTCCAGGCGGCCTGGTCGTTCTTGCGGGAGTTCTCTTCCATGCAAGCTGGGGGATTTTTGCTTTTGTCACATATCGCGTCGAAATCGCCAACCGACGCGAGCGGCAGAGCCTCATCGCGATGGGTTGATGCATCATCGCGTTGCCCGGCTGCAGCTTTTGCCCTAAGTCTTGAGCAACAAAAAGACTAGGGAGGATGCCCGATGGACGTGGTCCGGGTTGGTCCGGGATTCGCTGCGGAAATTCGCGGTGTGACGCTGGGCGATGTCGCCAGAAGCAAGGCCGCTTATGCTGCAGTGCGTGCAGCATTTGAAGCGCACTCGGTCCTGGTGTTTCGCGACCAGGACGTGTCAGACGAAAAGCAATTGGCGTTCTCGCGCCGTTTCGGCCCGCCGGAAGTGACAAAAATCGGTTCCATGGGAACGGGATCGCATTTCGTGATCCTCACGACCATCGGTCCCGACGGCAACGTGGTGCCACCCGATCATCGCCAGGCGCTGCGCAGCAAGGCCAACCAGCTCTGGCACACCGATTCCTCCTTCAAGCGCGTGCCGGCGCTGACCTCGATCCTGTCGGCACGAGTGATTCCCGATCATGGCGGCGAGACCGAATTCGTCTCCACCCGCCTTGCGTTCGAGTTGCTTGACGAGAGCCTCGCAAAGCAGCTCGAAAATTCCTTCGCCTGGCATTCCTACGCGCATTCGCGCGACCAGATCGCGCCCGGCCTTGCAACGCCTGAGGAGATGGCGGTGTTGCCTCCGGTGTGCTGGCGGATGGTGTGGCGCAACCCCACCAACGGCCGCGGCGCACTCTATCTTGCATCGCACGCCTATGCGATCGAAGGCATGGCGCCTGCGGCAGGCAAGAAGCTGATCGATGAATTGATGGCGGCAGCCACCGCGCCGGGGACGGCTTACTTGCACAAATGGCGGCAGGGCGATGTCGTCATGTGGGACAACCGCGCCACCATGCATCGCGGGCGGCCGTGGCCGGCGCACGAGCCGCGACTGATGATACGCACCACGATCTCGGCGACAGACGCCGACGGTCTCGCCGGCATGGGCCTGCCCTCGCCACAAGCGGCAGAATAGCGGCCCGCATTGCAGCGCCTAATGTCGCAGGCTCGGCATTTCATCCGAATTGCCGATCCTCATGCATACGACGCTGGTTGCTCAGACCTCACACCATGGTATCCTCCATGCCAAATCGGCCATAGAGACCGAATGTCGGGAGGAAATGATGCGGAGCGTGCGAGCGCTGGCCGTGGCAGCGCTATGTTGGCTTTCGGCTTACGATGTTTCGCTGGCGGAAACACCGAAGTCCGGCGGCATTCTTAAAATGTATCACCGCGACAGTCCGGGCAGCGCCTCGATCCACGAAGGCGCAAGCTATTCGTTCAACGTTCCCTTCATGCCGATCTTCAACAACCTGGTGATCTTCAACCAGCATATTCCGCAGAACAGCGTCGATACGATCGTGCCGGAACTCGCGGAGAGCTGGGCCTGGAGCGATGACAAGAAGAAATTGACATTCAAGCTTCGCAACGGCGTCAAATGGCATGACGGCAAGCCGTTCACCTCGGCCGACGTCAAATGCACCTTCGACCTGTTGATGGGCAAGTCGCAACAGAAGTTCCGCCAGAACCCGCGGAAATCCTGGTATGATCAGGTCAATGACGTCACCATCAATGGCGATTACGAGGCCTCATTCAACCTGAAGCGGCCGCAGCCCGCGCTATTGTCGCTGCTCGCCTCCGGCTATAGCCCGATCTATCCCTGCCATGTCTCGCCGGCGGAAATGCGCACCAAGCCGATCGGCACGGGTCCGTTCAAGTTCGTCGAGTTCAAGGCCAACGAGTCGATCAAGCTGACGAAGAACCCGGACTACTTCAGGAAGGGCCTGCCCTATCTCGACGGCATTGAATTCACCATCGTGCCGAACCGCTCGACGGCGATCCTTGGCTTCGTCTCCGGCAAGTTCGACATGACGTTCCCGACTGAAGTATCGATCCCGCTCTTGAAGGATGTCAAATCGCAGGCGCCCAATGCGATCTGCGTGGTGGAACCGAGCAACGTTGCCACCAACATCATCATCAATTCGTCGGCGCCGCCGTTCGACAATCTCGACATCCGCCGCGCGCTGGCGCTCGCCCTTGACCGCAAGGCGTTCATCTCGATCCTGTTCGAGGGACAGGCCGACATCGGCGGCAGCATGCAGCCCGCGCCGGCGGGATTGTGGGCGATGCCGAAGGAGATGCTGGAGACGATCCCGGGCTATGGGCCCGACGTCAGCGCCAACCGCGAGCAGGCGCGCAAGTTGATGCAGAAGGCGGGCTACGGCCCCGACAAGCATCTGCAGATCAAGGTTTCGACTCGCAACATCCCGATCTACCGCGACCCCGCCATCATCCTGATCGACCAGCTCAAGACCATCTATATCGACGCCGAGCTCGATGTGGTCGATACCGCGCAATGGTTCCCGAAGGTCGCGCGCAAGGACTATTCGCTGGGCCTGAACCTCACCGGCAACGCGGTCGACGAGCCCGACCAGTCGTTCTACGAGAACTATTCCTGCGACTCCGAGCGGAACTACACCAACTACTGCAACCGCGAGATCGAAAAGCTGTTCGACCAGCAGTCGGCCGAGACCGACCCCGAGAAGCGCAAGAAGCTGGTGTGGGAGATCGACAAGAAACTGCAGGAAGACGTGGCGCGGCCGATCATCCTGCACAGCCGCACCGGAACCTGCTGGCAGCCTTACGTCAAGAACGTGACGGTGATGTCCAACAGCTCCTACAACGGCTACCGTTACGAAGACGTCTGGATGGACAAGTAGCGTCCGCGAGGTGACGAGATGGGATCGAGTCAGCCTCCGCGTCGGGAGTCCCCACCTCTCCCAAAGGGAGAGGTCGCGCTGAAGGCGCGGGCGCCGCGGCCCCTCACCCGGCGCGTTGCGCCGACCTCTCCCCGCTGGGGGGAGGTAGTAACCGCGACCGTCCTGCTGTAGCGGCGCAGACGACAAGAGGAGAGCGGCCAGGTGCTAGCCTATATCGTCCGGCGCCTCTTCCTGATGCTCGTGACCCTGTTCGGGATCTCGGTCATCATCTTCGTGCTGCTGCGCATCGTGCCCGGCAACATCGTCGATATCCTGTTCGACGCCGCCGGCTATGTCGATCCCGCCGACAAGGCCAATCTCGAGAAGGAACTCGGCCTCAGCGACCCGATCGTGCTGCAATATCTCAAGTGGATCGGCGGGCTGCTGCACGGTGATCTCGGCTATTCCTACGTCTCCGAAAAACCGGCGCTACAGGAAATCCTGCCGCGGATCCCGATCACCGCGAGGCTCGCCGGCCTGGCGCTGTTGTTCTCGGCCTCGATCGGCATTCCCTTGGGTGTACTGAGCGCGGTGCATCAGGGCACGCGGCTCGACTATGCCTTGCGCGTGGTCAGCCTGAGCGGGCTGTCGCTGCCGTCATTCTGGCTCGGACTGCTGATCCTGATGGCGTCAGTGTCGATGCTCGGCTGGATGCCGATCTACAACCCGAACCCGCAGACCTGGGCCGAGGCGTTCGCGATCTACTGCATTCCGGCGATGGCGGTCGGCTTCCGCAGCGCGGCACTGACCATGCGCATCACCCGCTCCTCGATGCTGGAGATCCTGCGGCAGGACTATATCCGCACCGCCCGCGCCAAGGGCGCATCGGACGCCTCCGTCAATTATCACCACGCGCTGAAGAACGCGGTGCTGCCTGTGATCACCGTGATCGGCATCGAGGCGGCGTTTTTGATCGGCGGATTGATCGTCACCGAGACGGTGTTCAACATCCCCGGTGTCGCGCGTTTCCTGGTCGAGGCGCTGCGCTGGCGCGACTATCCCATCGTGCAGAACCTCGTGATGTTCATCGCCGTCGTCGTGGTCGTCGTCAACTTCACGATCGACATGCTCTACGCCGCGATCGACCCGCGCATTCGCTACGGAGACTAACTCTTGGCAGTTATCAACTTCGATGCCGAACTGAAACGCGCTGGCGCTGATGCCACGCATGGCTGGCGGCGGCTGACGTTCCTCGCGCAGCGTTACCTGCTCGGCACGATCGGCCTCGTCATCATGGTGCTGTTCGTCGCGATGGCGCTCTCGGCAGACCTGATCAGCCGTTACGATCCGCTTGCCGTCGATTCGGCGCACCGCCTGGCCGCGCCCAATGCGCTGCACTGGTTCGGAACCGATTCGTTCGGCCGCGATGTCTGGAGCCGCATCATCCATGGCGCGCGCATCTCGCTCGCGGTCGGTCTCGGCTCGACCGCGCTCGGCGCATCGATCGGCGTCATCGTCGGGCTCGCCTCCGGCTATCTCTCCGGCTGGGTCGATCTGTTGTTCCAGCGCATCACCGACATCCTGCAGTCGCTGCCGCTATTGGTGCTGGCACTTGTGATGACGGCCGCGCTCGGTCCGTCGCTGCCGAACGTCATCATCGCGATCGCGATCCCGTTAATTCCGACGGTGGCGCGCGTGATCCGCGCCAACACGCTCGCGCTGCGCGAACTGCCGTTCGTGGAGGCGGCGAAATCTATCGGCATGAGCGAGATGCGGATCGCATTCCGCCACGTGCTGCCGAACACGCTGGCCCCCCTGATCGTGCTCGCGACCGCGCAGCTCGGCTCCACCATCCTGACGGAGGCATCCTTGTCGTTTCTTGGCCTTGGCATACCCGAACCCTATCCGTCCTGGGGCCGCATGCTTTCGGAATCGGCCGCCGAATATGTGCGCGTCGCGCCGTGGCTCGTGATCTTCCCGGGGATCGCGATCAGCCTCGCGGTGTTCGGCACCAATCTGTTCGGCGACGCCTTGCGCGACATCCTCGATCCAAGGCAGCGCGGCTGATGAGCGAAGCAGGCAAGGCAGAAGCGGTGCTCGAGGTGAAGAACCTGAAAACGGTGTTCTTCACCAATTCGGGATTGTTCAAGGCGGTTGACGATGTCTCCTTCAGCGTCCGCCGCGGCGAGACGCTGGCGATCGTCGGCGAATCCGGCTGCGGCAAGAGCGTGACTGCGCTCTCGGTGATGCGGCTGGTGCCGGACCCGCCCGGCAAGATCGTTGGCGGCGAGATCGTGCTCGAAGGCAAGAACCTGCTCGCGCTCGATGACGAGGCGATGCGCAGGATCCGCGGCAACCGCATCTCCATGATCTTCCAGGAGCCGATGACCTCGCTCAATCCGGTGATGCGGATCGGCGACCAGATCACGGAAGCTTTGCGCCTGCACCAGGAGATCAGCGGCAAGGAGGCCTGGCGGCAGGCGGTCGACATGCTGCGCCTCGTTCGCATCCCCGAGCCGGAGCGGCGCGCGCAGGAATATCCGCACCAGCTTTCGGGCGGCATGCGCCAGCGCGCAATGATCGCGATGGCGCTTGCCTGCCGGCCGGCGCTGTTGATCGCGGACGAGCCGACTACGGCGCTCGACGTCACGATCCAGGCGCAAATCCTGACACTGATGGTCGATCTGCAGAAGAAGCTCGGCACCGGGCTGATCCTGATCACGCATGATCTCGGCGTGGTCGCGCAGACGGCGCAGCGCGTGATCGTGATGTATGCCGGCAGGAAGGTCGAGGAAGCCAGCGTCGAGGCGCTGTTCGAGAATCCGCTGCACCCCTATACGCGCGGCCTGATGGCCTCGATCCCGGCCGTGCCGTCGCTCGACGTGAAGGCCGATGTGCGGCTGGTCGAGATCCCGGGCATGGTGCCGTCGCTGACGAAACTGCCGACGGGCTGCGCGTTCGCGCCGCGCTGCCGGTTCGCGATCCCGCGCTGCCGGGAGGAATATCCGCCGCTCGGCGATTTCGGCGGCAGGCACCTTGCCGCCTGCTGGCGCGCGAGCGAGATGGCGGAGGCCTCATGACCGAAGCGCGCCCGCTGCTGGAGGTCACTGACCTCGTGAAGCACTATCCGGTGCGCGGCGGCGTGCTGCGCCGGCAGGTCGGCACCGTGCATGCGGTCGATGGTGTCAGCTTTTCACTGGCTCCCGGCGAGACGCTGGGACTGGTCGGCGAATCCGGCTGCGGCAAGTCAACGGTGGCGCGCAGCGTGCTGCGATTGGTCGAGCCATCGAGCGGCGAGATCCGGCTGAACGGCGAGGCGATCACGCATCTGAGCAAAGCGGAGCTGCGTGCCCACCGCCGCTCGATGCAGATCGTGTTCCAGGATCCGTTTGCCTCGCTCAATCCGCGCATGACCGCGGGCGACATCGTCGGCGAACCCCTGAGCGTGCACGGACTGGCGTCGGGCGAGCGCAAGCAGCAGCGCGTCGCCGAACTGTTCCAGCAAGTGGGCCTGCGGCCCGACCAGATGAAGAACTATCCGCACCAATTCTCCGGCGGCCAGCGCCAGCGCATCTGCATCGCCCGCGCGCTGTCGCTCGGGCCGCGCCTGATCGTCTGCGACGAGCCGGTCTCGGCGCTCGACGTCTCGATCCAGGCGCAGGTGATCAATCTGCTGATCGACCTGCAGCGCCAGCGCAACTTCTCCTATCTGTTCATCGCGCACGATCTCGCCGTCGTCGCTCATATCAGCCACCGCGTCGCCGTGATGTATCTCGGCCGCATCGTCGAGATCGCAGACAAGGCCGAACTGTTCGCCAACCCGCGCCATCCCTACACCCAGGCGCTGCTCGCCTCGGTGCCGGTGGCCAATCCCCGGATCAAGCGGCTGACGCCTCTGGTTGAAGGCGACGTGCCGAGCCCGATCAACCCGCCTAGCGGCTGCGCGTTTCATACAAGGTGCCGCTACGCGATGGACCGCTGCAAGCTCGAGCGCCCGCCGCTGGTGGAAGCGGCCGCAAGACATCAGGTGGCATGCTGGCTGAATGAGGGAACGGGGCGCGCCAACGCGCCGTAGGGTGGGCAAAGCGCAGCGTGCCCACCATCAAGTGTCGTGCTCGTGATGGTGGGCACGCTGCGCTTTCCCCACCCTACGCGTTGAGGCT
>NZ_JBVBEF010000092.1:0-29229 GCF_055456055.1 Bradyrhizobium sp. LeoB3 | reverse complement strand
GTGGGCAAAGCGCAGCGTGCCCACCTTTCTTGCACCGAACGTGGATGGTGGGCACGCTGCGCTTTGCCCACCCTACGCGTCTGAGTCCTACAACGCCGTTTCCTGGTGACGATCGGCGCGAAATACGTTCAATGCGATGGACAGAAGAATCGGCGGCGCTCACAATTGACATCCTTGCTGCACCACGATCGCCGAAGACATCGTGCCAAAATCACCTTCCATTTCGTCCGCGCGCACAGTTCTCACTGCGCTCATCATCTTCATCGTCGCGCATCTTTTGCTTCTGATCGGCGTCAGCGCGCCGGAAAAGTTCTACTTCGACGAGGTGCATTACGTGCCGGCGGCGCGGCAGATGCTGGAGCCGGTGATACCAGAGCCGATGCTCAACCCGATGCATCCGCCGCTCGCCAAGCAGTTCATCGCGCTGTCGATCAGGACGTTCGGGGACAATCCGTTCGGCTGGCGCTATCCCGCCGCACTGTTCGGAGCGCTGGCGCTGGTTGGGGTCTATCTCGGTGGACTGGCCCTCTTCGCCCGGCAGTCGTCGGCGATCGCCGCAACGCTGCTCGCCGCATTCAACCAGATGCTGTTCGTGCAGTCGCGGATCGCGATGCTGGATATTTTCGCGCTCGCCTTCGGCCTGTTCGCGATTGCGGCGTTCGCCCACGGCTTCAGGCAGGCTCGGCCGCAGCTTTACTTTGCGCTTGCCGGGATCGCATCCGGCCTCTCTGCCGCCTGCAAATGGAGCGGCCTGTTCGTGCTCGCGACCTGCATCGCCATCGTCGCCGTGATTCGGCTGATGCAAGGCTGGCGCACGCGGTTCGCCGATCCCAAGCCGGAGGACTGGTACCAGCCCGACCTCTGGCCCGATTTTCGTCCCCATCACTTTGCCGCATGCTTCGCGCTGCTGCCCGCGATCGTCTATCTCGCGAGCTTTGTTCCGCTGTACGGATTTTCGTTTCCCGATATCCTGGAGGCGCAGCGCCGCATCTTTGCCGACAACACTACGACCGCGATCGCCGGTCACACCTACATGAGCTCATGGCCGTCCTGGCCGTTCCTGGTGCGTCCGGTCTGGTATCTCTTCGACAAGCTCGACGACAACAGCATCGCCGCGGTGGTCCTGCTCGGCAATCCCCTGATTCTGTGGCCGGCGCTGGCCGCGCTCACCGTAGCCTTGCGCGACTGGATCGTGGTGCGGCGGGCGGACGCGTTCCTGGTGGTGGCGTTCTATTTTGGTCCCTATCTCGCCTGGGCATTGCTGCCGCGCACGCTCGGCTTCATCTATTACTACCTGCCGGCCGCGACCACCGCGAGTTTTGCCCTGGTCTACGCGCTGACCCGCGCCGGCACTCCGCGCTGGCTGTTATGGGCTTTCGTCGCCATCGGTGCGCTGGGCTTTGCGGTCATGCTGCCGATCTCGGCGGCCTTCATCGGCACCTCGACGGCGGCCTTCAATCACCTGATGCTGTTCCGAAGCTGGATCTGAGATGTCGCGGCAGGCTTGACGGGCCGTAACGGCTCATGGATTTTTGCATGCAAAGGTAGGTCCATCGATTTGCGTCAAGGGCAGTGGAACGACCATCATGCTGGAGCGTCTCTTCGATTCGTCAACGCTTTCCCCGCACGGAATTTGCCTGCTGTGGGAGCCTGGGCTGATCTGGCTCCACGTCATCTCCGACGCGGTGATTGCGGCGGCCTACTTCTCCATCCCCATAGCGCTGGCCATCTTCGTGTCGAAGCGGCGCGACGTCGCGTTCGGCTGGGTCTTCTGGGCTTTTGCGCTTTTCATCCTGTTCTGCGGCTTCACCCATGTGCTGTCGATCGTCACGCTCTGGGTGCCGATCTACGGCATCGAGGGCATCGCCAAATTGTTGACGGCCGCCGCCTCCATCGTCACCGCCGCCATGCTGTGGCCGCTGCTGCCGAAGCTCTTGGCGCTGCCCTCGCCGTCGCGGCTCCGCGAGGCCGAGGACCTGCTGCGACAGTCGCAGCAGGTGACCGGCGGCGTGGCGCACGATTTCAACAATCTGTTGACGGTCATCAGCGGCAACCTCGAAATCGCCGCGCGCAGCGTGCAATCGGACGGCGGCGCCAAGCGCGACCGGCTGGCGCGCGTGATCGGCAATGCCTCCAACAGTGCACAGCGGGCGGCGGTATTGACGCAGCAACTCCTCACCCATGCGCGGGGCGAGCCGCCCGATCTCAAGCCCGCCTACCAGCCGCCTCTTCCAACCGCCGCCCCGGTCGAAACGGACGTCGTCCCGGTCGTCGGCAGCGCCGGCAATGAGACGATCCTGGTGGTCGAGGATGAGGCCAGCGTGAGGTCCTTCCTCGTGGAGACCCTGCAGGACCTGAACTACAAAGTCCGCGAGGCGGGCGATGGCTCGGCCGCGCTGGCGCTGTTCAAGGGCGGGCGGTTCCATGTCGACCTGCTGCTCACCGACATCATCATGCCCGGCCTGAATGGCCGCGAGTTGGCCGATGAACTGCACCGTATCCAGCCCGACCTGAAGGTGCTGTTCATGACCGGCTATGCGGGCAACGCCGTCGGCGACGAGGATCGGCCCGACGACGACGTATCGCTGTTGCAGAAGCCGCTGACGCAGACCGTGCTCGCGGCAAGGATCAGGGAAATGCTCGACAAGCCCGTGACGTAGCCTGGATGAAGCGAAGCGTAATCCGGGTTTATCTCGCCACGCAGCGAGCATCCCCGGGTTGCGCTGCGCTTCACCCGGGCTTCGGCGAATGGATTTCGAGGGAGATCTGCAGCTCGGTCGCGGCGAGCTCGGCAATCTCCTGGCTCGTAGCAAATCGGCTCACGACCGCGACCGCTGGTCGCAGTTCGCCTTTGCTTCATCCCACTGCAATACAGGAAAAATAGCTTTCCGCCGGAAACGCGGCCGCGAGCCAATGCGTGCTGTATTGGCCGGTGTCATGCCGGTTTCATTCCAAGGGAGATTTTTCCGATGCGACGATTGATCCTGGCTGCTGCGTTCTCGGCTGTTGCCTTTGCGCCTGCCTTGGCCAAGCCGGTGGCCTGCACCACGGAGAACATGGCCAAATCGACGGCCTCGATGAACACGATGCCGGAAGGGCCCGGCAAGGCGGCGATGGCCAAGAGCATCAGCAAGGCCAATAGCGAGATGAGCAAGGGCAACATGCGCGGCGCCTGCAAGCACTACCTGGAGGCCCAGGCGGCCAAGTAAACAAGACCGACCACCGAGCTTGGGCCGCGCCACCTGGTGCGGCCTTTTCCTTGCCTGCGTCCCGTGGTCGGGAATCCATGATCATCGTCTTCGCGCAAACGCTTGGCGTTGGCGGGGCGGAAATCCAGTGTCCACTTTTCCGGATCATGCACTACATTGCGGGCAATGCCCCGCCCGATTCCATCCCATCCTCTGAGCAGGACCGACGCCCGCCGCATCTGGCTGCGTGCCCAACGGCTCGACACGCCCGTGCCGTTCGGTGATGGGCCGGCCGCCGTGGCCGCTGCGGTCGAGCATCTCGGCTATGTGCAGATCGACACCATCAACGTGATCGAGCGCGCCCACCATCACATCCTCTATAGCCGCATCCCCGACTACCGCCGCGCCGATCTCCGCCACGCCCAGAGCGTCGACAGGAGCGTGTTCGAATACTGGACCCATGCCCTCTCTTATGTGCCGGCCGGGGATCTGCGCTTCTTCCTGCCGGCGATGCGGCAGCACAGGCGCGAGGGCCACAAATGGTTCAACTCGGTCACGCCCGCCGACATGCGCAAGGTGATGCGCCTGATCCGCCAGGGACCGCTCACCATCCGCGACATCGACGACGACGTGCTGGTGGAAAAGGAGCATCTCTGGCAGAGCCGCAAGCCGTCAAAGCGTGCGCTGCAGCTCGCCTTTTACACCGGTGCCCTCACGATCAGCGAGCGCAACGGCATGCTGAAGACCTACGATCTGATGACGCGGCATTTCGGCTGGGACAAGCCGCCGAAGCCCGCCTCGGCGCGCGAGATCACCGCCTATCTGCTCGACCGCGCGCTGCGGTCGCAGGGCGTGGTCAGCCTGGATTCGATCTGCCATCTTGATGCGCCCAGCAAGAAGCCGGTGCGGCGCCTGATCGAGACCCGCCTGCGGCGAGGCGAACTGGTGCCGGTCGCGCTCGAAGGCGCCGGCAAGCAGGAGCACTGGGCGCGCCCTGAGGCACTGCAGCCGGCGGGTGAGGGCGATCCAACCCTGGTCCACATCCTCTCGCCCTTCGATCCGCTCATCATCCAGCGCAAGCGCAGCGAACTGTTCTTCGGTTACGGCCACCGTTTCGAGGCGTATGTGCCGAAGGAAAAGCGCCTGTTCGGTTATTTTGCGCTGCCGGTCCTGGTCGGCGACGAGATTGTCGCCGCCATCGACCTGAAGACCGACCGGGCGAACAAGAAGCTCCTGATGCAGAAATGGAGCTGGGTCGGCAGCGCCACCAAGCGAGGCGCCCGCAAGGAGTTCAAGCCCCGCATCGAGGAAGAACTGCACCGCTTCGAGCGCTTCCAGCTCGCCAACTGAGGACGCGCAGAGCCATTGGCGCGCAATGACGGATGGATTCCGTTCGCCACTTTCTCCGCTGTCATTCCGGGATGCGCCGCAAGGCGCAGGCCCGGAATCCATTGTGCCACGTGCGCCGGCGGAGCCATGGATTCCGGGCTCGATGCTGTGCATCGCCCCGGAATGACGACGGCGAGCTAACCTAATCCGCCGTACACGACTCCAAGTTTCGTCTCGGGAACCCGCGGCCTCCCGGCCGGTTAGTTTATTGCGACTAATTTCAGGGAGGCATCATGGGCAAGGATAAATCAATTCTCGACAAGATCACGGATACGGTGAAGGGCGTCGCCAGCACCGCCGGCGGCGCATTGAAGCCGGACGAAGAGGCCACGAAAGCTGACGAGCGCACGGCGACCTACGTCCCGCTCGCCGCCGACGGCCTCGTCTCCGATCCGATGGTGCCGCCGATGGCAACGGCCCCGCCGCGCAAGCGGCGCGCCGCACCCAAGCCGGCGCCAGCGAGCGCAAGACGGACGGCGGCCGCGGCAAAGAAGGCCGCGAGGAAACGGTCGGCCAGCAAAGCCGGCAAGAAATCCGCCAAGAAGCGCTCGGCCAAGGCGGCCAAGAAGACCGCGAAGAAGACCAAGGCCGCAAAGAAGACTCGGAAAGCACGGCGGTAGCGGTCGGCCTCGCGCCAACTCTCCCCGTCATTCCGGGATGCGCCGCCAGGCGCAGGCCCGGAAATCCATCGCGCCACATGCCCAGGTGGCACCATGGATTCCGGGTTCGATGCTGCGCATCGCCCCGGAACGACGAGAGCGGTGGCGGCGGATTACGCTTCGCTAGTCCGCCCTACGTAGCTTGATTGGCATCGCACAACGATCCAGCGCCACGCCGAGCAAAATCCCGGCGGCATAAGCGACGATATTCCATGCCGAGAAGATGCGGCCCAGCAACAGCGCGCCGGCGGTCGTCAGGCGGAAGGCATCGAGCCACGGCGTATGCACCAGCCGAGACAATTCCACGCCCACCGCAATCGCAAGCGCGATCAAGGGTACTGTGCGCCGCGCCCATCCCGGCGCGGCAATCGCGACCAGGAAGAACACCATCGTCCCCCATAATAGCGAGCCGCCATACTTCACGACGAATGCCGGGAGCCCCACGCCGAAGCCGAACCGGCGCAGCGCCAGCCCGGCGATGATGATCGAAAGACAAAGCAGGATGCGGACAATCATGAGCGGGAAAGCCTGGTGGGAGACGGAGCTAAAGCTCAGGTCCGCTCCCGGCGCAAGTTCGCACCCGAGGCCGTGCGCGCCGCACCCCGCGGAGATCCTTGTCACAATTCCGATTGACAGCGTGCGCCTGATGCTCAAAACCCCAAGGCAATAGCAATAACAGCCCTCGGGGGGACACCCATGAGCCAGACCACCACGCTTGCCCCCGCCGCGAGTGCGAAGAGCGAGATCGAGACCTCGACCATCCGCGCCATCTCGGCGCGCCTGATCCCGTTCCTGGTGCTGGCCTACTTCTTCTCCTATCTCGACCGCGTCAATCTCAGCTTCGCCGCGCTGACCATGAACGCGGACCTGAAGTTCTCGCCGCTGGTCTTTGCCTGGGGCGCCGGCATCTTCTTCATCGGCTATTTCATCTTCGAGGTGCCGAGCAATCTCGCGCTGGAGAGATTCGGCGCCAGCCGCTGGATCGCCCGCATCATGGTGACCTGGGGCGTGATCTCGGCGCTGATGGCGACGGTCAGCGGCGAGACGAGTTTTCTTGTGCTGCGCTTCCTGCTCGGCGTGGCGGAAGCCGGCTTCTTCCCCGGCATCATCCTTTATCTGACCTATTGGTATCCGGCCGAATACCGCGCCCGCTTCATGGCCGCGTTTGCGGTCGCCGTTCCCGTGTCCACCGTGATCGGCGCGCCGATCTCCGGGCTTCTGCTCGGGCTTGACGGCGTGATGGGGCTGAGGGGCTGGCAGTGGCTGTTCATCATCGAGGGCATCCCCTCGGTCCTGCTCGGCATCGTCACCTGGTTCTATCTCACCGACAGGCCGGAGAAGGCGAACTGGCTGACCGCGGAGCAGAAGGCGTGGCTCAAGGCAAAGCTTGACGCCGAGGCCGCGGCCAAGCAGGCGGTGCGGCATTTCACGCTCGGCGAGGCGCTGTCCTCGCCCAAGGTGATCACGTTGAGCCTGATCTATTTCGGCTTCGTCGGCGCGCTTTATGGCATGCAGTTCTGGCTGCCGCAGATCGTGAAAGCCTTCGGCCTCACCAACGCGCAGACCGGCTTCGTCACCGCGATCCCCTATCTCTTTGGCACCATCGCGATGGTGCTGTGGGCGCGGCACTCCGACGCCAGGCGGGAGCGCGTCGCCCATGTCGGCGGGCCGCTGTTGCTCACGGCACTCGCGCTCGGCGTCTCCAGCTACCTCACCGATCCCACCATCACCATGGTCGTGCTGACGATCGCGGCGATCGGGATCTTCTGCACCTTCGCGGTGTTCTGGACATTGCCGACCGCCTGGCTCTCCGGCACCGCGGCGGCCGGCGCCATCGCGCTGATCAATTCGATCGGCAATCTCGCCGGCTTCGGCGGGCCCTATCTGATCGGCTGGGTCAAGGACGCCACCGGCAACACCTCGACCGGCCTGCTTGTGCTGTCGCTATTGCCGCTCGCCGCCGGCCTCCTCACGTTCCTCGGCGGCCACGAGACCAAGACCGAATTCGCCAGCGCGAAGTAGCGCAGCTTCGCCATCGGACATGCCGTAGCCGGGATGGAGCGCAGCGCAATCCGGGGCTGGTCTATCCATACGGCCAGAACCCCGGATTGCGCTGCGCTCCATCCGGGCTACCCGCCATCGCAAACCCCCTTTGCCCGCAGTCAATCGGCCATGCCCAAACTCACGATTTAGTGTTGATCACTGACGATTATTGACATTCGTCAGTGCTCAATCAATACTCTTCATCAGACATCAGCCCGATGGAGAGACCGATGTTCGCCCGTTCCATTTTCGCAAATTATTACAAGCTTCTAGCTGGCGCGCTGCTGGCGGCGGCGGCGATTTCGCTGGCCGGCTGCGACGAGACGGTCGCCGAGAAAGCCGATCCCGGGCGTCCGGTCCTGGTCTCCATGGTGCATTATGAGGCCGAGACCCCCGAGCGCAGCTTTGTCGGCACCATCAAGCCGCGCATCGAGAGCGACATGGGCTTCCGGGTCGCTGGCAAGGTCGCAAAGCGCCTCGTCGAAGTCGGCCAGACCGTCGATATCGGCCAGCCGCTCGCCACCCTCGATGAAGTCGATCTGAAGCTGCAGGCCGAGCAGGCTGAGGCCGAACTGCGCGCCGCCACCGGCGTGCTGGCGCAGGCGGCGGCCGCCGAGAAGCGCGCGAAGGACCTGCGGGCCAAGGGCTGGACTACGGACGCGCAGTTGGACCAGAGCAGCGCCGCGGCGGATGAGGCCCGCGCCCGCCTCAACCGCGCCGAACGCTCGGTCGAACTGACCAGGAACTCACTTTCTTATGCGACGCTCGTCGCCGACACCCGCGGTGTCGTCACCTCGACCCTGATTGAACCCGGCCAGGTCGTGGCCGCCGGCCAGACCTCGATCCGCGTGGCGCGGCTCGGCGAAAAGGAGGCGGTGGTCGCGATCCCCGAGACCTTGCTCGGCCGCGCCAAGACCGGCGTCGCCACCGTGACGCTGTGGTCGGAGGCCAATAAGAAGTACGCCGCAAAGCTCCGTGAGGTCGCGCCCTCGGCCGATCCGGCAACCCGCACCTATCTCGCCAAGTTCTCGCTGCCGGAAGCCGGCGACGACGTCTCGCTCGGCATGACGGCGACGCTGACGCTCGCCGATGCCGAGACCGAGCGCGTGGCGAAGCTGCCGCTGTCGGCGCTGTACAGCCAGGGCGGCGAGCCCTCGCTCTATGTCGTGGGCGACGCCGGCGAGATCACGCTGAAGCCGGTCAAGGTGAAGGCGTACGAGAGCAATTGCGTCGTCATCGCCGGCGGCGTCGAGGAGGGCGCGAAAGTGGTCGCGCTCGGGGTGCAGAAGCTCGACCCGGCCCAGAAGGTCCGCGTCGTGGCGTCGCTGTCGTTCTGATCCGTCGGCCGCAACCGGTTTTGGATATTGGAGGGTGACATGAAGCGCTTCAACCTGTCGGGCTGGGCGGTGAGCCATCCGACCCTGATCCTGTTCCTGATGATCGCGCTCGCCGCCGCCGGCTACTTCTCCTATCAGAAGCTTGGCCGCGCCGAGGATCCGTTCTTCACGGTGAAAGTGGTCAACGTCTCCGTGATGTGGCCGGGCGCCACTGCGAACGAGATGCAGACCCAGGTCGCCGATCCCATCGAGAAGAAGCTGCAGGAACTGCCGTATTTCGAGAAGGTGCAGACCTATTCCAAGCCGGCCTTCGTGGCGATGCAGGTGACGTTCCGCGATTCGACGCCGCCGAAGGACGTGCCCTATCTCTTCTATCTCCTGCGCAAGAAGCTGGTCGACGTGCAGGGCCAGTTGCCGCAAGGAATCCTCGGTCCCGTCGTCAATGACGAGTTCTCCGACGTCGATTCCATCCTCTATATGATGACCGGCGACGGCGCCGATTACGCGCAGTTGAAAAAGGCGGCCGAAGGCTTCCGCCAGCGGCTGCTGCGCGTGCCGGGGGTGACCAAGGTCGACTTCTACGGCACCCAGGACGAGCGCATCTATGTCGAGTTCTCGCACGCCAAGCTCGCTACCCTCGGCATCACCCCGCAGGCGCTGTTCGACTCGCTCGCCAAGCAGAACAATGTCACCCCGGCCGGCACGGTCGAGACGTCGTCGCAGCGCGTGCCGCTGCGCGTCACCGGCGCGCTCGACGGCGCCAAGGCGGTGGCTGAGACCCCGGTCGAGAGCAACGGCCGCGTGTTCCGGTTGGGCGATATCGCAACCGTCACCCACGGCTTCGTCGATCCGCCGACCTTCACCGTGCGCCAGGAAGGCAAGCCCGCGATCGGCATTGGCATCGTCACCGCCAAGGGCGCCAACATCCTCGAGCTCGGCAAGGACGTCGAGAAGGCGACCGCCGACTTCATAAAGGCGGTGCCGCAGGGCATTGAGGTCGAGCAGATCGCTGACCAGCCGAAGGTGGTCGAGCACGCGGTCAGCGAGTTCGTGCACTCCTTCGTCGAAGCGCTCGCGATCGTGCTGTTCGTCTCCTTCCTCGCGCTCGGCTGGCGCACCGGCATCGTGGTGGCGCTGTCGGTGCCCTTGGTGCTCGCGATCGTCTTCATCGTCATGAACGCGATGTCGCTCGACCTGCACCGCATCACCTTGGGCGCGCTGATCATCGCACTCGGCCTCTTGGTCGACGATGCCATCATCGCGGTCGAAATGATGGTGGTGAAGATGGAGCAGGGCTGGGACCGCATGCGCGCCGCATCGTTCGCCTGGGAATCCACGGCGTTTCCGATGCTGACGGGCACGCTGGTCACCGCAGCCGGCTTCCTGCCGATCGGCTTTGCCAATTCGGCGGTCGGCGAATATGCCGGCGGCATCTTCTGGATCGTCGCGATCGCGCTGGTTGCCTCCTGGTTCGTCGCGGTGATCTTCACGCCCTATATCGGCGTGAAGCTGCTCCCCAACATCAAGGTGCACCATAATCACGATCCGCACGCGATCTACGAGACCCGGCTTTACCGCGGCTTGCGCGCGGTGGTGCAGTGGTGTGTCAATCACCGCATCACGGTGGTGGCGTCCACGGTCGGCGTGTTCGTCGCCTCGATCGTTGCCTTCGGCCACGTCCAGCAGCAGTTCTTCCCGCTCTCCGAGCGTCCCGAATTGTTCCTGCAGCTCCGCCTGCCGGAAGGCACCGCGTTCAACGTGACCGAGAAGGCCGTCAAGAAGGCCGAGGACCTGTTGAAGGGCGACAAGGATATTGCGACCTACACCGCCTATGTCGGTCAGGGCTCGCCGCGCTTCTGGCTCGGCCTCAACCCGCAACTGCCGAACGAGGCCTTTGCCGAGATCGTGATCCTGTCCAAGGACGTCGAGGCGCGCGAGCGCATCAAGGCCAAGATCGAGAATGCGGCGGCCAATGGCGCGCTGAACGAGGCGCGCGTGCGCGTCGACCGCTTCAATTTCGGCCCGCCCGTCGGCTTCCCCGTTCAGTTCCGCGTGATCGGTCCCGACGCCCAGAAGGTCCGCGATATCGCCTATCAGGTGCGCGACATCATGCGGCAGAACCCGAACGTCAAGGACGTGCAGCTCGACTGGAACGAGCAGTCGCCCTACCTGAAGCTCGTCGTCGACCAGGACCGTGCCCGCGCGCTGGGCCTCACCCCGCAGGAGGTCTCGCAGGCGCTGTCGATGCTGATCTCGGGCGCGCCGGTCACGACCATCCGCGACGGCATCGAGAAGGTCGGCGTCGTCGCCCGCGCCGTGCCGTCCGAGCGGCTCGATCTGGGGCGCGTCGGCGATCTCACGATCACCTCACGCAATGGTGTCGCGGTGCCGCTGCAGCAGATTGCCAAAATCGAATATGCTCATGAGGAGCCAATCCTGTGGCGGCGTAACCGCGACATGGCGATCACCGTGCGCTCCGACGTCGTCGACGGCGTACAGGCACCCGATGTCACCAACCAGATCTCGCCCAAGCTCAAGGAGATCCAGAACCATCTCGAGCCGGCCTACCGGATCGAGCCGGGCGGCGCGTTCGAGGAATCGGCCAAGGGCAATGCCTCGATCTTCGTGCTCTTCCCGATGATGGTGCTGGTGATGCTGACGCTGCTGATGATCCAGCTGCAGAGCTTCTCGCGCCTGATCCTGGTGTTCCTGACGGCGCCGCTCGGCATTGTCGGCGCTTCGCTGGGCCTGAACGTCGCCAACCAGCCGTTCGGCTTCGTGGCGCTGCTCGGCCTGATCGCGCTCGCGGGCATGATCATGCGCAACACCGTGATCCTGGTCGATCAGATCGAGACCGATGTTGCCCACGGCCTGACCCGCAAGGAGGCGATCGTGGAGGCCACGGTCCGCCGCGCCCGCCCGGTGGTGTTGACCGCACTGGCCGCGATCCTGGCGATGATCCCGCTGTCGCGCTCGGCGTTCTGGGGCCCGATGGCGATCACCATCATGGGCGGCCTGTTCGTCGCGACCTTCCTGACGCTCTTGTACCTGCCGGGCCTCTATGCCCTATGGTTCCGCAAGAGCCTGGAGGAGAGCGGCGCGGGCGAGGAAGCCGCTTCGCCGGCGCAGCATGACGGCAATGCACGCCCGGCAATTCCGCTTGCTGAAGCCGCTGAATAGTTGAACAGTGAACGCATAATTGAGTCCTCACAGATGACGCTGGTTTCGGAACATATCGAAAGTGACACCCGGGAGCGGATTCTCGTGGTGGCCGAACGGTTGTTCCGTCAGATCGGCTACCAGAAGACCACGGTCGCCGACATCGCCAAGGAGCTCCGGATGAGCCCTGCCAACGTGTATCGCTTCTTCGATTCGAAGAAGGCGATCCACGAGGGCGTGGCGCGGACGCTGATGGGCGAGGTCGAGGTCGAGGCGCAGCGGATCGCACAGGCGCCCGGACCGGCGACGATCCGCCTGCGCGACCTGATGAAGACCGTCAACCGCATGAACACGGAGCGCTATGTCGGCGACTCCAAGCTGCACGAGATGGTCGAGATCGCGATGCAGGAGGATTGGGACGTCTGCATCGCCCATATGGAGATGATCGCCTCCACCATCGGCCAGGTGATCGGGCAGGGGGCGGCCTCCGGCGAATTCGACGTTCCGGACGTGCACCTCGCCTCGCTCTGCGCCTGCACCGCGATGATGCGCTTCTTCCACCCGCAGATGATCGCCCAATGCGCCACCAAGCCGGGCCCGACCATCGACCAGATGATCGATTTTGTGATCGCGGGTCTCTCGCCGCGTGGTAAGTTGACGAACTGACATCATCCTGGTCATTCCGGGGCGATGCGAAGCATCGAACCCGGAATCTCGAGATTCCGGGTCTGGTCCTTCGGACCATCCCGGAATGACGCCGTATCCTCGAGGAATTCAGCGTGACCGCGAAAGACCTGCATTATTACGAGCCGAAGAACGGCCACGGCCTCAAGCACGATCCCTTCAACGCCATCATCGCCCCGCGCCCGATCGGCTGGATTTCCTCGCGCGACGCCAAGGGTCACGTCAACCTCGCGCCCTACAGCTTCTTCAACGGATTCTGCTACGTCCCGCCGATCATCGGCTTCTCCTCCACGTCCTGGAAGGACAGTGTTGCCAATATCCAGGAGACCAAGGAGTTCGTCTGGAATCTCGCCACCATGGACCTGGCGAAGCAGATGAACGCGACCGCCGCCCATGTCGCACACGACGTCAACGAGTTCTCGGTCGCGGGCTTGACGGCGGCCCCGAGCAAGATCGTCAACGTGCCGCGAGTAGCGGAGAGCCCGGTGTCCTTCGAGTGCAAGCTGACCCAGATCATCCAGCTCCAGAACGCGGGCGGCGACAAGGTGCCGGCCTGGGTGACCTTCGGCGAAGTCGTCGCCGTGCACATCGATAAGGCCATGATCAAGGACGGCGTCTACCAGACCGCCGCCGCGCGCCCCATCGTCCGCGCCGGCCGCCGCGGCGACTATTTCGAGATCCGGCCTGAGGCCATGTTCGAGATGGTCCGCCCGGATTGATCTCCCTTTCTTCCCCTTCTCCCCGCTCTTCGCGGGGAGAAGGTCGGGATGAGGGGCTCTCTCCGCGATCACGGCGACAGACCGACTCGCGGAGGCTCCCCCTCACCCGAAATTCAAGCTGTGCTTGAATTTCGACCTCTCTCCGCAAGCGGGGCGAGGTGACCCGCCTGCGCTATCTCTCACCCGGAACTGGCACCGCGCTTCGGTCGTTATATCGACCGCGTCAATTCGCGCCAATTTGCCAGCGAAGTGTTCACTTCTGTCGGCCACTTTCCGCTAAAATATGCTGGAACGCGCCGCCGATCATGAGGATACCGCCATGAGTTTCCGTCGCGACTTCGTCACCAAGCCGATCTTTGGGTTCGCCCGCGGCGTGATGCCGACCATGTCGGACACCGAGCGCGAGGCATTAGAAGCCGGCGACGTCTGGTGGGATGCCGACCTCTTCAGTGGCAATCCCGATTGGTCGAAGCTGCTCGCCTATCCTCAAGCCGAACTCACGGACGAGGAAAAGGCCTTCTTGAGCGGCCCCGTCAACGAGCTCTGCAGGATGCTCGACGAATGGAAGATCTTCTGGGAGTGGCGCGACCTGCCGCGCGAGGTCTGGGACTTCATCAAGCGCGAAAAATTCTTCGGCATGATCATCCCGAAGCAATTCGGCGGCCTCGGCTTCTCGCCTTATGCGCATTCCGAGGTGGTGCGAAAACTCTCCTCGCGCTCGCTGACCGCCGCCGTCACCGTGATGGTGCCGAACTCGCTCGGCCCCGGCGAGCTGCTGATGCGCTTTGGCACCAAAGAGCAGCAGGAGAAATGGCTGCCGCGCCTGGCCTCGGGCCACGACATCCCGTGCTTCGGCCTCACCAGCCCGGAAGCAGGATCGGATGCGGCCTCGATGGTTGACACCGGCATCATCTGCAAGGGCAATTTCGAGGGCAACGAAGTGGTCGGCCTGCGCCTCAACTGGCACAAGCGCTATATCACGCTCGGACCCGTTGCGACGTTGCTCGGTCTCGCTTTCAAGGCTTACGATCCTGATCATCTCCTCAGTGACCAGGAAGAGCTCGGCATCACGGTCGCGCTGATCCCGACCCATCTGCCAGGCGTTACGATCGGCCACCGCCATCTGCCGGCGATGCAGGTGTTCCAGAACGGCCCGAACCGGGGCCACGACGTTTTCATCCCGCTCGACTACATCATCGGCGGCAAGGAGCGCCTTGGACAAGGCTGGAAGATGCTGATGACGGCGCTCGCCGCCGGCCGCGGCATCTCGCTGCCGTCATTGTCGGCGGCCGGCGCCGCCTATGCCGCGCGCACCACCGGCGCCTATGCCCGCATCCGCGAACAGTTCGGCATCTCAATCTCCAAGTTCGAAGGCGTCGAGGAGCCGCTCGCCCGCATCGTCGGCACCGCCTATCTGCTCGATGCCGCGCGGCGATTGACCTGCGCCGCGCTGAACGCCGGCCATCATCCCGCTGTCATCTCCGGCATCATGAAACTGCACGCCACCGAGCGGATGCGGATCGCGATCGACGACGCCATGGACATCCATGGCGGCAAGGCCGTGATCGACGGCCCGCAGAACTATCTCGGCAATCTGCATCGCGCGGTGCCGGTCGGCATCACCGTGGAAGGCGCCAATATCCTCACCCGCAATCTGATCGTGTTCGGCCAGGGCGCGATCCGCGCGCATCCCTATCTGCTGGACGAGATGACGGCACTCGGCGAAACCGACCGCGCCAAGGGTCTGGACGCCTTCGACAAGGCGGTATGGAAGCATATCGGCCACACCTTGAAGACCATGTTCCGCGCGACGGGGCGGAGCTGGACCCTCGGCCTGTTCGCACCGGCTCCCGATGCGGGCGACGCCACGAAATTCTACCGCCAGCTCTCGCGCTACTCTTCGGCCTTTGCGATTTGCGCCGACGTGGCGCTGCTCACGCTCGGCGGCGCGCTCAAGCGCAAGGAGATGCTCTCGGCCCGTTTCGGCGACATCCTCTCCGAGCTCTATCTGCTCTCCGCCGCGCTCAAGCGCTGGCAGGATGAAGGCCGACAGAAGGAAGATTTCGCCGCGCTCGAATGGTGCATGGCGAGCGGCTTCAAGACCATCGAGAACCGTTTTGCGGAGATCCTCGCCAACCTGCCGAACCGCTTCATTGCAGGCTTCCTGAAGCTCTTGATCCAGCCGTTCGGGGCGCGCGTGCTCGGGCCTTCCGACCGCGTCGTGCATCAATGCGCCGCGCTGGTGCTGGAGCCGTCGGCCGCGCGCGATCGCATCACGCGCGATCTGGCTTTCGTCGAAGACGACGGCGGTGTGGCGCGGCTGGAGAAGGCCTTCCGCCTGTTCACCGCGACCGAGGATATCGCCAGGCACATGCGCGCCGCGCGCCTGCGCGATCCACACGAAGCGGTGAAAAAGGGCGTCATCACCCAATCCGATGCCGACAAGCTCACAGCCGCCCGCGCGGCGGTCGCCGCGGTGATCCAGGTCGACGATTTCGCGCCCGAGGCGCTGTCGCCGATTTACAGGAAGGGTGCTGACGTGCATCAGTTCTTCCAGGAATTGGGAGAGCAGAGGGCTGCGAGCTGATGGCGCGACCGGTCTTTATTGTTGACGGCAGCCGCACGCCGTTCCTGAAGGCGCGCTCCGGTCCAGGACCGTTCACGCCTGTCGACCTTGCCGTGCAATGCGGCCGGCCCCTATTGGCGCGGCAGCCGTTCGCGCCCGATGCCTTCGATGAGGTGATCCTCGGCTGCGTCAATGTCATTGCCGACGAGATGAACCCGGCGCGTGTCGCTGCGCTCCGGCTCGGCATGGGCGAGAAGATGGTCGCCTTCACCGTGCAGATCAATTGCGGCTCCGGCATGCAGTCGATCGACACCGGTTATCGCTACATCCGCGAAGGCACAGCCGATCTCATCCTTGCCGGCGGCGCTGAGGCGCTCAGCCACGCGCCACTGGTGTGGCCCAATGCCGGCGTGCGCTGGTTCGCTGGCCTCGCCGGCGCCAAGGGCATGGGTGCGAAGATCGCCGCCTTCTTCAAGCTCCGCCCCGGCTATTTCAAGCCGATCATCGGCCTGGAGCGCGGGCTGACCG
Source organism: Bradyrhizobium sp. LeoB3 (assembly GCF_055456055.1). Classification (NCBI taxonomy): domain Bacteria; kingdom Pseudomonadati; phylum Pseudomonadota; class Alphaproteobacteria; order Hyphomicrobiales; family Nitrobacteraceae; genus Bradyrhizobium; species Bradyrhizobium sp. LeoB3. The sequence goes on along the minus strand of NZ_JBVBEF010000092.1, from coordinate 12,957 downwards.
ATCCCATCACCGAGCTCAACATGGGCCAGACCGCCGAGGTCGTCGGTCATCTCTTCGGCATCACCCGCGCACAATCGGATGCCTACGCCGCAGAGAGTCACCGCCGTCTGGCGAAAGCGCAAGCCGAAGGCTGGCTGAAGGGCGAAGTCGAGACGTCGTTCTCGCGCGACGGCAGGTTCTACGATCACGACGACGGCGTCCGCCCGGACTCGACGCCGGAGACCTTGGCAAAACTCAAGCCGGTGTTCGAGCGCCCATGGGGCCAGGTCACCGCGGGCAATTCCTCGCAGATCACCGACGGCGCTTCCTGGGTGATCCTCGCTTCCGAGGAGGCGGTGGCCAAGCACGGGCTGAAGCCGAAGGCCGTCATCCTCGACAGCCAGTGGGCCGCGCTTGATCCTAGCATCATGGGGCTCGGACCCGTGCTTTCGGCGACCGCGCTCTTGAAGCGCAACGACTTGAGCTTGCAGGACGTCGAGACCTGGGAGTTGAACGAGGCCTTTGCGACGCAGGTGCTCGGATGCCTTGCGGCCTGGAACGATGAAAAATTCTGTCGCGAGATCCTCGGTCTCGACGGCGCGGCGGGCGAAATTGATCGTGCGAAGCTCAACGTCGATGGCGGCGCGATCAGCCTCGGCCATCCCGTCGGCACCAGCGGCAACCGCATCGTGCTGCATCTCGTCAACGTCATGAAGCGGCTCGGCACGCGGCGCGGCATCGCCACCGAATGCATCGGCGGCGGGCAGGGCGGCGCCATGCTGATAGAGACGGTGTGATCATGGATTCGCAGATCATGAACGTCCTTGCCGACCGCGTGCTCGAACTCGGGCCCGCGCCGGAAGCCGGTCGCTACAAGCATTTCAAGCTGACGCGCGATGGCGACGGCATCGCCTGGCTCCTGTTCGACCGTGAAGGCGCCAGCGCCAACACGCTGAACGCCGAGGTGCTCGAGGAATTCGATGCGGTGCTGGCCGCGCTCGAAAGCCAGCGGCCGACCGGCCTCGTCATCCGCTCGGCGAAGACAAGCGGCTTCATCGCCGGCGCCGATGTCAACGAATTCCGCGGCGCCAGCGATGCGCGCCTGGTCGAAGCCGAGATCCGCCGAGCGCATGCGGTGATCGACGGGCTCGAAGCGCTGCGCGTGCCGACGGTCGCCGTGATCCACGGCTTCTGCCTCGGCGGCGGCCTAGAAGTCGCGCTGGCCTGCCAGTCGCGAATTGCCATTGATGGCGCGCGGTTCGGCTTTCCCGAGGTGATGCTCGGCCTGCATCCTGGCTTAGGCGGCACTGCGCGCTTCACGCAGCTCGTCAACCCGATGCAGGCGATGAGCCTGATGCTGACGGGCAAGACCATCGATGCGCGCCGCGCCAAATCGCTCGGCCTGGTCGATGCGGTAACGCAGGAGCGTCATGTCAGGAACGCGGTGAAGGACGCCGTGTTCGGCCGCATGAAGCGCGCCAGGCCCGGGCCGGTCAACACGCTCCTGAACTTCGGCCCGGTGCGCGGCTTCCTCGCCTCCCGCATGCGCAGCGAGGCCGCCAAGGCCGCGCCGCAGGCGCATTATCCCGCGCCCTACGCGCTGATCGACCTCTGGGAAAAATACGGCAACGAGAAGCAGGCGATGCTTGCGGCCGAGAAGCGTTCCTTCGCCGAATTGATGGTGACGCCGACCGCGCAGAACCTGATCCGCGTCTTCTTCCTGCGCGAGCAGATGAAGAAGCTTGCGGGAGGCGGCAACAGGATCGCGCATGTCCACGTCATCGGCGCCGGCGCGATGGGCGGCGATATCGCGGCATGGTGCGCCGGCCAGGATCTGCGCGTCACGCTGTCGGACATGAAGCCGGAGCCGATCGCAAGCGCGATCAAACGCGCCAATGATCTCTATGGGAAGATCATCCGCAAGCGCACCGAGGTGCGCGATGCACATGATCGGCTGATCCCGGATATGGATGGCGAGGGCGTGCGTAATGCCGATCTCATCATCGAGGCGGTGCCGGAAAAGCTTGAGCTGAAGCAGAAGGTCTATGCCGGCATCGAGCCGAAGATGAAACCGGGCGCAATTCTTGCGACCAACACCTCCAGCATCCCTCTGCAGGATCTGCGCGCGACGCTGGAAAAGCCCGCGCGCTTGCTCGGTCTGCACTTCTTCAATCCGGTCTCGCGATTGCAGCTCGTCGAGGTCGTCAGCCATGACGGCACCGACGCCGAGCTGTTGAAGCAGGCGCTCGCTTTCGTCGGCGCCATCGACCGCCTGCCGCTGCCCGTGAAGAGCTCGCCGGGTTTCCTCGTCAACCGCGCGCTGACGCCCTACATGCTGGAAGCGATGCTGCTGCTGGACGAGAAGGTCGACAAATCAGTCATCGATGCGGCGGCAAAGAAGTTCGGCATGCCGATGGGCCCGATCGAGCTTGCCGACCAGGTCGGCCTCGATATCTGCCTCGATGTCGGCGACATGCTGCGCTCGAAATTCGGCGACCTCTTGCCGCCGACACCGGCGTGGCTGCGCGAGAAGGTCGCGAAGGGCGAGCTCGGCCGCAAGACCGGCAAGGGCTGTTACGTCTGGAAGGACGGCAAGCGGGAGCAAACAGCTCCGGCGTTGGCCACCGAACCGACACAGGAAATGATCGATCGTCTCGTGCTGCCGATGTCGAACGTCTGCGTCGCCTGCCTGCGCGAGGGGATCGTCGATAATGCTGACGTGGTCGACGGCGCCATGATCTTCGGCACCGGCTATGCGCCGTTCCGCGGCGGTCCGCTGAACTATGCCCGCACCCGGGGTGTCGAGAATGTGGTGTCTACCTTGCAGGCACTCGAGCAAAAATTCGGTGGCCGTTTTGCGCCCGACGCCGGCTGGGAGAGTTTCAAGTGAGTGACACCAAAGTTCCGCTGGCACAAAACGAGCCGCACGGCGATCTCTGCATCCGCACGCTGGCGATGCCGGCGGATACCAACGCCAATGGCGACATCTTCGGCGGCTGGCTGCTGAGCCAGATGGATCTCGGCGGCGGCGTGTTCGCCTCGAAGGTCGCGCGATCGCGCACCGTGACGGTCGCGATCGAGGCGATGAATTTTCGTAAAGCTGTCTATGTCGGCGATCTCGTCTCGGTGCACGCCAACCTTGTGCGGATCGGTCGCACCTCGATCACCGTCCATCTCGAAGCCTGGGTGCTGCGACGGAAAGAGCGGCAATCGATCCTGGTGACCGACGGCAATTTTACCTACGTCTCGATTGACGACCACGGCAATCCGCAGCCGATCCAGCGCGATGGCGCGACGCTTGCGACGTAACCAGGACGTCTCATCGCTTACACATGATTGTTATCAGCCGCTCGTATCCCACCTCTCGCGAAAGCAGGTGATTCGGTGCTCGGAGGGCCGAGCAAGTGCGGTCATTTCGTGGCGCCAAGCATCGGTTTTCGCATGACACGGCGGCGAGGCCTGAGGAACAATCAGGCTCTCTTCCCGTTATTGGCCCGCACTTCAATCGGGACTGGGAATGTCTGATACCTACATAATCGAAGTCGGCTCCAATCCGGCCGGAATCGTCGTACGCGATGAGCGTGGCTATCGCTTCTTCGCAGCCAGTCATCAGTTCAACCGGCTCGAAGGCCACGTCTTCCGCAACGCCCGCGAAGCCGAACGCGCCGCCCGCCGCCTCGCCGACGGCGAGCTGAAGCTGGCATCGTAGATTCCAGGACCTCCCGTCGTCCCGGGCTTGACCCGGGACCCATAACCCCAGGGAGTTGTTGTGGCGCAAGCAAGCGGTTGCGGCGGAGCACATAACAAAGGCCTGTGGTTATGGGTCCCGGGTCAAGCCCGGGACGACGGGAGGAGACGATCTCCCGCGTTGACCGCAGCGCCAAACCGCCGCAGCATGCGGCTTTCGATGCCGCAAGGTGCCGCCGTGCCCGTATTGACCCATCGCCAGACCGAAATCCTCAACCTCGCGCGCGCCTTTGGCCGCGTGATGGTGGAAGACTTGGCAAAACGTTTCGAAGTCTCTGCGCAGACCATCCGCAAAGACCTCAACGATCTCTGCGACCGCCGTTCGCTGACGCGCATCCATGGCGGCGCGATCATCGCATCCGGCGTGGAAAATCTTGCCTATGAGGCGCGGCGCTTCGTCGCCGCCGAGGAGAAGAAGGCGATCGGGGCAGCGGCTGCGGCGCGCATTCCGAACGGCTGCTCGCTCTTCATCAACATCGGCACCACGACGGAGGAGGTCGCGAGCGCGCTGACCTCGCATGAGGGTCTGCTCGTCATCACCAACAACCTCAATGTCGCGATGCTGCTGTACCGCCATCCCCGCATCGAGGTGGTGGTGGCGGGCGGTACCGTGCGGCGCGCCGACGGCGCCGTGGTCGGCTCGACCGCGACGCAACTGATCGGCCAGTTCAAGGTCGACTACGCGATCATCGGCGCGTCGGCGATCGACGAGGAGGGTGCGCTTTTGGATTTCGACTATCGCGAAGTCCAGGTCGCCCAGGCCATCATCGCCAACGCCCGCAACGTGATGCTGGTGGCGGACTCAACAAAACTCCGCCGCAGCGCCCCGGTCCGCATCGCCCATATCAGCCAGATCCAGACTTTTATTACCGACACCGAATTGCCGGCAGGACTCGCCAACATCTGCCACAGCAGAGGTATCGAGGTGGTCGTGGCGATGGATAAGCCCGCCGCCGATATCGACGACACGGCGCCTGAGCCCGCACCGGTGACACTGCGAAGCGTCTAGCACCGCCGGTGGCCTCGCCCTTCGAGACGCCTGCTTCGCAGGCTCCTCAGGGTGAGGGGATAGATGCGAGCGCGCCGCTCTCTCCCCCCGTCATTGCGAGCGGAGCGACTTGTCCGCCGTAGCTCAACGAGCGAAAGCGGAAGCAATCCATCTCGCCACTTGCGGAGGCATGGATTTGCTTCGTTGCCGGCCGCCAGATCCTCATCCTGAGGAGCGCGGAACGCGCGTCTCGAAGGATGAGGCCCCGATTTCGCCTTTCAGCTCCCCCATCCCCAGGTCGTGAACCCCTGGTTCCCCATTTTCGGTTTGCTTTCGTTTTCCTTTGTGATCTAATCCAATCCGAAAGCGAAATCGCCGAAAGCGAGCGCGAGCGGCCGGGGAAGCGTCTGTTGGATCGGATTTTCGACCTCGCAATCATTGGGGGCGGCATTAACGGCTGCGGCATCGCGCGCGATGCGGCGGGGCGGGGCAATTCCGTTTTTCTCTGTGAAATGAATGACTTGGCGAGCGGGACGTCGTCCTGGTCGACCAAGCTCGTGCATGGCGGGCTGCGCTACCTCGAATATTACGAGTTCCGCCTGGTCCGCGAAGCCCTGATCGAGCGCGAGATTCTCTGGCAGATCGCGCCCCACATCATCCGCCCCCTGCGGTTCGTTTTGCCGCACCACGCCGGCCTGCGCCCGGCCTGGCTGCTCCGGCTCGGGCTGTTCCTTTATGATCACATCGGCGGCCGGCACCTGTTGCCGTCGACCCGGACGGTGGACCTCACCCGCGACGAGGTCGGCAAGCCCCTGATCAAGAATCGCTACGTCAAAGGGTTCGAGTATTCGGACTGCTTCGTCGATGACGCGCGGCTGGTCGTGCTGACCGCGCGCGATGCGGCCGATCGCGGGGCAGAGATTTGCACGCGTACCCGCGCCGTCGAGATCAGGCAGGCCGACGGCCTCTGGAATGTCACGGTCGAGGACGACGGCAGCGGCGCGCGGCGGACGGTGCGGGCGCGGGCGCTGGTCAATGCCGGCGGTCCCTGGGTCGAGGAGGTGCTTGCTTCGGGCGCCGGTGTCAACGCGCGCGCAAAAGTGCGGCTTGTGCAGGGCTCTCATATCGTCGTGAAGAAGCTTTACGACCACGACCGCGCTTACATCTTCCAGAACGCGGATGGCCGCATCGTCTTCGTGATTCCTTACCAGGGTGAGTTCTCGCTGATCGGCACCACCGACCGCGACTACGACGGCGACCCCGCCAAGGTGAAGGCAACGGAGGAGGAGATCAGCTATCTCTGCGCCTCGGTCAGCGAGTATCTGGCGAAGCCGGTGAAGCCGGAGGACGTGGTCTGGACCTATTCGGGTGTGCGCCCGCTCTATGATGACGGCGCGAGCGAGGCAAAGGCCGCGACGCGCGACTACGTGTTCGAGCTCGATACGCCCGGCGGCGTGCCGCTGCTCTCGATCTATGGCGGCAAGATCACGACCTACCGGCGATTGGCCGAAGAAGCGCTGGAGCGGCTTGCGCCCTACTTGCCCAGTGCAAAAGCCAGTGAGGGCTGGACCGGCAAGGCGCCGCTGCCCGGTGGCGAGATGGATGTCTCCGCGGTCGACGCGCTCGCTGCGGAACTGGTGCGCGACTATCCGTTCCTGTCGGCGGCGCATGCGAGCCGGCTCGCGCACGCCTACGGCACGCGTGCGACAAAAGTACTCGGCAGCGCGGAATCGATCGGCGATCTCGGAAAGTCCTTCGGCGCCACCTTGACGGAAAGCGAAGTCAGGTACCTGATGGCGAACGAATGGGCGTTGACCGCCGAAGACATCGTCTGGCGCCGCTCCAAATTGGGTTTGAGGATGTCGGCCGCCGAGATATCGGCGCTCGACGAATGGATCGCCGCTCATGGCCTGTCCGGCGAACGTCCGCTACGCGAAGCGGGAGGACGGCCATGAGCGTCTCGCTCGACCACGTCACGCGCACCGTGGACGGCATCCCGGCCATCCACGATGTCTCGCTGACGCTCGAGCGCGGCACGCTCAGCGTGCTGCTTGGGCCGACGCTATCAGGCAAGACCTCGATCATGCGGTTGCTCGCCGGCCTCGACAAGCCGACCACCGGCCGCGTGCTGGTCGACGGCAAGGACGTCACCGGCATCGACGTGCGCCAGCGCTCGGTCGCGATGGTCTATCAGCAGTTCATCAATTATCCCTCGCTTTCGGTCTATGAGAACATCGCCTCGCCGTTGCGCGTGCAGGGGCGGCCGCGCGAGGAGATCGACAAGCGCGTGGCGGATGCCGCAAAGCTGTTGCGGCTTGAACCGTTCCTGAAGCGCACGCCGCTGCAATTGTCCGGCGGTCAGCAGCAGCGCACTGCGATTGCACGCGCACTGGTCAAGGGCGCCGACCTCGTGCTGCTCGACGAGCCGCTCGCCAATCTCGATTACAAGCTGCGCGAGGAATTGCGCACCGAACTGCCGCGCATCTTCGAGGCGTCAGGCGCGATCTTCGTCTACGCCACCACCGAGCCGTCGGAAGCGCTGCTGCTCGGCGGCGACACCATCTGCATGTGGCAAGGCCGCGTGCTGCAGGCCGGCGCCAGCTCGAAGGTGTATCGGCAGCCCGAGACGCTGCGCGTCGCCCAGGTCTATTCCGATCCGCCGCTCAACATCGTCAATATCGAAAAGAAGAACGGCGCTGTGTACTATCCCGGCGGCATGCAGGCGCCGACGGCCGGACTCTATCTGGGCCTTGCCGATGGCGCCTATCGCGTCGGTTTCCGCGCGCACCAGCTCGAAGTCGGCCGCCACGCCACCGGCCGCCATACCTTCCGGGCGACCGTCACGGTGACCGAGATCACCGGCTCCGAGAGCTTTGTCCACCTGCAGCACGGATCCGCCAACTGGGTCGCGGTGCTGCACGGCGTACATGAATATGAGCCCGGCCAGGCGCTCAACGCGGCGCTCAATCCGGACGATATCTTCGTGTTCGACTTGGCCGACCGCCTGGTCGCAGCCCCTGGCCGGAATTGAGGGAGATGGCGCATGGCCCGCATTGACCTCGTCGATCTCGCGCACTCCTACAGCGGCAATGACGCGCCGCCGGAATCCTTCGCGCTGAAGCCGGTGACGATGACCTGGCGGCAAGGCGGCGCCTATGCGCTGCTCGGCCCCTCCGGCTGCGGCAAGACCACGCTGCTGAATCTCATCTCAGGCATCGTGACGCCGTCGCGCGGACAGATCCTGTTCGACGGCAAGGACATCACGCCGCTGTCGACGCAGAAGCGCAACATCGCGCAGGTGTTCCAGTTCCCGGTGATCTACGACACCATGACGGTCGGCGAGAATCTGGCCTTCCCGCTGAAGAACCGCGGCGTGCCGAAGGCGGAGATATCAGCGCGCGTGAAGCGGATCGCCGAGTTGCTCGACCTTGCGCCCTATCTTAACCGCAAGGCGACGCGGCTCACCGCCGATGCCAAACAGAAGATCTCGCTCGGCCGCGGATTGGTGCGATCCGACGTCGCCGCGATCCTGTTCGACGAGCCGCTGACCGTCATCGACCCTGAACTGAAATGGCAGCTTCGTTCGAAATTGAAGGCGCTGCACCGCGAGCTCGATCTGACGATGATCTATGTCACGCACGACCAGACGGAGGCGCTGACCTTCGCCGACACCGTCGTCGTCATGCATGACGGCCGCGTGGTGCAGAGCGGTTCGCCGGCCGAACTGTTCGATAAGCCCGCGCATACCTTTGTCGGCTATTTCATCGGCTCGCCCGGCATGAACATCGTGCCGGCTCACGTCGATGGGCGCGAAGCGCGGATCGATGGCCACACCATCGGCCTGCACCGCAATTACGGCGTGCTGCCCGCGGGCGCGAAAATCGAGATCGGGGTGCGGCCGGAATTCGTCGACATCGCGCCACCCGCCTCGGGCCTGTTGTCGGCGACGATCGAGCGGATCGACGATCTCGGCCGCATCCGCTTTGCCCGCGTCCGTGTCGGCGATTCCAAATTCGCCGCGCGCGTGCCGCCGGGATTTTCGGTGCCCGACAACAACGCTGGCCTCGTGTTCGATCCCGCGCATGTGCACGTCTATGCCGACAGCCGCCTGGTCGAGGGGATTGCGTAATGGACAAGACGGTCAACCAGAAGGCCTGGTTCCTGGTGCTGCCGGTGTTCCTGGTGGTGGCGTTCTCCGCGATCATCCCGCTGATGACGGTGGTGAACTATTCGATGCAGGACACGTTCGGCAACAACCAGTTCTTCTGGAACGGTGTCGGCTGGTTCAAGGAATTGCTCGATCCCTCGACCGATCTCGGCGAACGCTTCTTCGCCTCGCTTTGGCGCAACCTGATCTTCTCCGCGATCATCCTCGCGATCGAGATCCCGCTTGGCATCGTGGTCGCGCTGTCGATGCCGCGCGAGGGCTGGACCGTCGCCGTCTGCCTCGTGATCCTGGCGCTGCCGCTACTGATCCCGTTTAACGTGGTCGGCACCATCTGGCAGATCTTCGGCCGTCCCGACATCGGCCTGCTCGGCTACACCCTCAACAGCCTGGGCATCCCTTACAATTACGTCTCCAACGAGTTCGACGCCTGGGCGACCGTGATCGTGATGGACGTCTGGCACTGGACCAGCCTGGTGGCGCTGCTCTGCTACGCCGGCCTGAAGTCGATTCCGGATGCGTACTACCAGGCCGCCCAGATCGACGGCGCCTCGCGCTGGGCGGTGTTCCGCGCGATCCAGTTGCCGAAGATGAACCGCGTGCTCCTGATCGCGGTGCTGCTCCGCTTCATGGACAGTTTCATGATCTATACCGAGCCGTTCGTCGTCACCGGCGGCGGGCCGGGCAATTCGACCACCTTCATCTCGATCGAGCTCGTCAAGATCGCGCTCGGCCAGTTCGATCTGGGCAAGGCCGCGGCGCTGTCGCTGGTCTACAACCTCATCATCCTGATCGTCTGCTGGGTGTTCTACACCGTCATGACCAATGCCGGCGCCGAGCGCCCGCAAAAAGAGGGAGCTGTGTGATGGGCACGATTCCCGGGCGCCGCCTCATCATCTCGCTGTTCCTGATCTTCCTGTTGTTGCCGATCTACTGGCTCATCAACATGAGCTTCAAGACCAACAGCGAGATCGTCTCGACCATGACGCTGTGGCCGCACCAGCCGACGATCGAGAACTACATGCGCATCTTCACCGACGAAAGCTGGTATTCCGGCTACATCAACTCGCTGAAATATGTGATCATCAACACCGTGATCTCGATCTCGGTGGCGCTGCCCGCGGCTTACGCGTTCTCGCGCTATCGCTTCCTCGGCGACAAGCACCTGTTCTTCTGGCTGCTGTCGAACCGCATGGCGCCGGCCGCGGTCTTTGCGCTGCCGTTCTTCAATCTCTATTCGGCGATCGGCCTGTTCGATACGCCGTGGGCGGTGGCGCTGGCGCATTGCATCTTCAACGTTCCGCTCGCGGTCTGGATCCTCGAAGGCTTCGTCTCCAGCGTGCCGCGCGAGATCGACGAGACCGCGTTCCTCGACGGCTATTCCTTTCCGCGCTTCTTCATCAAGATCCTGGTGCCCTTGATCGCAAGCGGCATCGGCGTGGCCGCCTTCTTCTGCTTCATGTTCTCCTGGGTCGAGCTGCTGCTGGCGCGCACGCTCACCTCTGTCTATGCCAAGCCGATCTCCGCGGTGATGACGCGCACGGTTTCCGCTGCCGGCATGGATTGGGGCCTCTTGGCGGCCGCCGGCGCGCTCACCATCATCCCGGGCGCGCTCGTGATCTGGTTCGTCCGCAACTATATCGCGCGCGGCTTCGCGCTCGGCCGCGTGTAGGAGGCGCCCGATGGAAAGTATCGCATGGATGGCCTGGACGCTGCCGACGGCGATCTTCTTTGCGCTGCTCGGCATGACGCTTGCGCTGATGACCTGGCTCGCGGTCGCCTATCCCGAAGCCGAGCGCGTCGGCGTGCTCAGGATTCCGACCACGCGCGGCGATCGTCTCTTCATCTCGCTGGTGCTCGCCGCCGTCATCCATCTCGTCTGGATCGGGCTCGTCGGCGCCGACTCCATCACCACGCTGCCCATTGGGGAGGAGGGCGTCGAGGTTTCGAGCCTGTGGCTCGCCACACTGATTTCGCTTGCCACGGCCGTTGTGATTTTCCGCACCGTCTGAGGAAGTGAAGAAGAGCAGATCCGGGATCAACCCGGACCTGGATTTTAATTTGTCGCCATAACCGGAGGAACCGCCATGCGACACTTGAGAGGAAGGAACCTGACCAGGAGCCGTTGGCTCGCGATGACCAGCGCCGCCGCGCTGCTCGTGGCTGCCGCGGGCGTTGCCGCACCGGCGCGCGCCGACGACGCCGTCAACCAGCGGTGGATCGACAGCGAATTCCAGCCTTCGACGATCTCGAAGGAAGAGCAGATGAAGGAGCTGCAGTGGTTCGCGAAGGCGGCCGAGCCCTTCAAGGGCATGGAAATCAACATCGTCTCGGAAACCATTACGACGCACGAATATGAGGCGAAGACGCTCGCCAAGGCATTCAGCGAGATCACGGGCATCAAGCTCAAGCACGACACCATCCAGGAAGGCGACGTGGTCGAGAAGCTGCAGACCCAGATGCAGTCCGGCAAGAACGTCTATGACGGCTGGATCAACGACAGCGACCTGATCGGCACGCATTTCCGCTACGGCCAGACCATCGTGCTGTCGGACTACATGACCGGCGAGGGCAAGGACGTCACCGATCCCTATCTCGACGTCAACGACTTCATCGGCAAGTCGTTCACGACGGCGCCGGACGGCAAGCTCTATCAGTTGCCCGACCAGCAGTTCGCCAACGTCTATTGGTTCCGCTACGACTGGTTCACCAACCCCGACTACAAGGCCAAGTTCAAGGCCAAGTATGGCTATGAGCTCGGCGTGCCCGTGAACTGGTCGGCGTATGAAGATATCGCCGAGTTCTTCACCAACGACATCAAGGAGATCAACGGCGTCAAGGTCTACGGCCATATGGACTATGGCAAGAAGGACCCCTCGCTCGGCTGGCGCTTCACCGACGCCTGGCTGTCGATGGCGGGCAATGGCGACAGGGGCATCCCGAACGGTCTGCCGGTCGACGAGTGGGGCATCCGCATGGAAGGCTGCCGCCCCGTTGGTTCGTCGGTCGAGCGCGGCGGCGACACCAATGGTCCGGCCGCCGTCTACTCGATCACCAAATATCTCGAGTGGCTCAAGAAGTATGCCCCGCCGCAGGCGCAGGGCATGACCTTCTCCGAATCGGGCCCGGTGCCGGCGCAGGGCAACATCGCCCAGCAGATCTTCTGGTACACCGCGTTCACGGCTGACATGGTGAAGCCCGGCATTCCCGTCATGAACGCAGACGGCACGCCGAAATGGCGCATGGCCCCGTCGCCGCACGGCTCGTACTGGAAGGAGGGCATGAAGCTCGGCTATCAGGATGCCGGCTCGCTGACGCTGTTGAAGTCGACGCCGGCGGACCGCCGCAAGGCAGCCTGGCTCTATCTGCAGTTCATCGTCTCCAAGACGGTGTCGTTGAAGAAGAGCCATGTCGGTCTCACCTTCATCCGCGAGTCCGATATCTGGGACAAGTCGTTCACCGAGCGCGCGCCCCAGCTCGGCGGCCTGATCGAGTTCTACCGCTCGCCCGCGCGCGTGCAGTGGACCCCGACCGGCAACAACGTGCCTGACTATCCGAAGCTCGCCCAGCTCTGGTGGCAGAACATCGGCGATGCGTCGTCGGGTGCGAAGACGCCGCAACAGGCGATGGACGCGCTCGCCGCGGCGCAGGACTCGGTGATGGAGCGGCTCGAGAAATCAGGCGTGCAGGGCGCCTGCGGCCCGAAGCTGAACAAGAAGGAGAAGCCGGAATACTGGTTCGCCAAGGCCGAGAAGGATGGCACCATCGCGCCGCAGCGCAAGCTCGCCAACGAGAAGCCGAAGGGCGAGACGGTCGACTACGACACGCTGATCAAGTCGTGGCCCGCTACCCCGCCGAAGCGCGCGGAAGCGAAGTGATCTCTTGCAACGCCGTTATGGCCGGGCTTGTCCCGGCCAGCCACGCATCGCCGCGCGTGTGGAAAGACGTGGATGCCCGGGACAAGCCCGGGCATGACGGAGAGAGACAAAAGGCCGGGAGCAATCCCCGCCTTTCGTCATTCCGGGGCGCGCGAAGCGCGAGCCCGGAATCCATTTCACGGCGTCGCCTGCTGCCCGAT
>NZ_JBVBEF010000091.1:0-29263 GCF_055456055.1 Bradyrhizobium sp. LeoB3 | reverse complement strand
GAACTTATTGCTGTCCATAAGGGCTGTTACACAGCACTCGTCTTAACCCGACAAGGCGGCCCTCACCGGAGGGAGACGATTGAGCGCGCTTGAGCGTGAGTTTACTCTCTGCGCCGTAACCCAGTGCGGAGCGACTGCGCGACTTCGGTAGCAAACGCGGCTACGTGGAAACGATTGAGGACCCCTAGAAGAGGGTGCCTAGGTGAAAAGGTCGACATGGGCTTTAGGCTGAGCTCTAGATCCGGTCCGGACGGCTGCCTTGTTCGCACATCCGTTGTTATGGAAGAAGTCGGCCAACGGCCGATCCGTCCCACTGACTGGCCTGCCGCAATCATCGGAAAGATCGCAACTAAAGCGGAAGAGCCAATTCCAGATATCGGCAGAAGGCATTCGCCAATTGCATCTGGCGGGGCGTTCGGCATTCGACCTCGAACAGCCGCGGACACGCAACCATCACACAGATGCACCTCGCACGCGAAGTCGCAACGTTCAGGCGGTTCGCGCTGTAGAGAAACTCCATTCCCCGCGGGGCGTCGGAATGAGACGAGGTGGTCATCGAATAGATCACGATCGGCGCCTCCTGTCCCTGAAACTTGTCGACGGTACCGATGCGCGCGCCCGGCAATCGTTCCTGAAGCTCGAAGACCTGCGCATTGTAAGGAGCGATGATCAGGATGTCCTCTAGCCTGACGACTGCTTCTTTCCCTGTACCATCGATCCAGCTTGCCTTGCTGTTGAGAATTTCATCGACGAGCGTTTTGATCTCGTCTGCCTCTTCGGGAGACGAATTCTGGTTACCTACATGCGGTACGGCAAGATAGCGAAGGCCGACCCCGTTCACGCGGCTCGATGACCTGATCTCCTGGCGCTCCAATCCCGCGCGCGAGCGAAGTCGGCCTTCATAGAAGAGCTCCGACGTGAAGGCGCAGATATCGGGGTGCAAGCGCCATGTTTCTCCAAGGAAAAGTCCGTGGCCGGCCTCGATCGTTGCGTGTTCGCCCAGGACATGATCTAGCGCCGATGTCGCAACGCCATCCGGATGGCTCCCTTGTATCGGCTGCTCAAGCTGCCTTGGATCGCCCAGGAGGATAATGCTCTCGGCCGCCTGCGACACGGCCAACACGTTTGCCAATGACATCTGCGCCGCTTCGTCTACGAACAGAACATCCACAATGCCTGCCGCGTCCGGACGCGCCCAAAACCAGCTGGTAGCACCGCCAACTTGGCAACCATTGCTGAGCCCGTCGATGAAGTCCGGGTTCTTGGTCGTCTGCTGGAATCCCGGCAGAGAGGTCGGCTCATCCTTAACCTTTTGAATGCATTGAATTGTAAGACGTTGCTCAGCGGCTGCTTCCAGGGATTTGTCAAGCAAGTGGCGAATGACCTTATGGCTGTTGGCCGTAACGCCGACTGTCCGCTTGTCGCGTACAAGCGCGCAGATCATGCGTGCACCGGCATGTGTCTTGCCAGCCCCCGGCGGACCTTGCACGGGGAAGACGCTCTGATCAAGCGAGAGCGCAGCGCGCATTGCGGCTGCCAGCGGCGGCTCGCCAGCTTGCTCTAACGCCTGCCCGCAAAGACGTGGAGCGACTTTGAGCAGCAAGTCGCGAGCGGCACGATAGGCTCCCGGCGCGATGATCCCGTGATCCGCTACATGCTCGCCGATCCGGAACACCGATTCTGCGAGAACCTGATTGTCGATGAACTTGTGCGCGAACACCGCCTCGGGATGAAGGTTTGCGGTGTCCTGGCGTTTCTTAATGTCGATTGTTCTGTCATCATCGGAAATCGCGACGACGCTGCCAAGCTTGTCGCCGCCAACGCTTTTCAAATCGTTATCGGCGCGAACATCGGTCTCCTGAACCGGGAACCTGTAGCGATGGATTGGCGCCTTCGCCGTTCCGCCAACGTGGCTAAGAAAGGTTAGCCCTCCCACCCCGGCACGCTCATGCAAGAGATCCTCGGCCGACAAATCGCTCAGCCGGAAATACTCCCACCAGACCGCCTTATTCTCGCGGCCGAAGAAGTCAATTAAGTGAGCCAGTAACCAACGCGCCTGCTGCTCAGCGCTGCGTTCGGCCACGTCGTCCGGAATATCGCTGGTTAACCGCGTCACAAGTCCGGCGACCCGGCGCTTCCAGGCACTGAGATCCTCGCCAATCTCGGCGGCCTTCGGCTGCGGCCGATCGATCGTCTTCCCCTGCGCGACTAGCTTGCCCCGCACCGCTTCAAGCCAATTCCGCAAGGCGCGCGTCGAGGCGCAGTCGTCGCGGTTGTAGCCGATGATGGCAGCCTGATCGCCCGGGTCAATTCTATCGGCATCGGCCAATTCGAGACAGGCCTGCACCCGCGCCATGGCGCCACCGACATCGATCAGCGGAACGGCGCGGTCAAACTGATACAGCGGCTCCAGCTTCTTGATCGAGTAACTTTCGACGCTGGCGCGGATGCTCTGCCGGACAATGGCGACAAGTCCACGAACACGCCCGCCCGAAGCAGGTTATCGACCTCGTCCTCTCGCGTGGCGTACCGCCCCATCAACCGCTTCAACGCGGCCGGCTCATAGGGCGCGAAGTGATAGATGTGCAAGCCGGGGTGCCTGCTCAGACGCTCTGTGACGAAGTCGATGAAGCGTTCGAACGCCGCCCGTTCGTGCTCCCGTGTCGTCACCCAGTCGCCGACATAGGCGTCCGTGCCGTCGTCGTTGGCATAGAGATAGCCGAACAGGAACTCGAGCCCACCACCGTCCACAAACGGATCGCCCTCGAAATCGAAAAAGACGTCGCCGGCCGACGGCTCGGGCAGCCGAAACAAGCCAAATTCTGCGACGAGCGGCATCACCTCGTAAAGTAGCCGTCCCGCTACTCGACCCTCAACCTGGAGCCTCGCCTGCTCGCGCACCCTCTCGTAGCTAGGCGCAGTGCCCCGATCCGGCCGCCATTGCAGCGGCATGGGTAGCGTGGCGAGGGCGGCCATGGTGCCCGCACCTCGCCGGACGAGCTCCTCAATTTGGGTCTTGGCTATCCCTGCGACAAGCGACGGGTGATCGTCCGCGCGCCGCCTCGAAGCACAGAGCTCGCGCCATCGGCAGACCTCGCAGTGCTCGATCGGGTCGGGATAGAGGCCGTCATGCGGGGGCGCAGCCGCAAAGCTCTCCAGGCTTCGCCTGATTCGTCGGTAGAACGCCGCAAAATCTGCCACGCGGTAGGCCTCCGGCAGGTATTCTGTCCCGGGCATCACAACATGAGCCGTCTCCGGGACCTTCTGCTGCATGATCGCCAGTAGATCCGAGTAGAGGCTGAGCTGCAGGACCGTGTTGCCCTTCGTCTCACGGGCCAACTTGGTGTCGGTCACCTCGTATGACCAGGCGCCCAAACCGCTTGGTGTCGCGACCCGCCGCAGAACGTCGGCGCGACCACTCCATTGCCCACTCTGTAACGCCGCCTGAACGATCACCGCGTCGCCCCTCGCCATCGCTTGTCGCGTCTGGTCAACCGAGACGTCATCGATACCAACGCCGGCAATGGCTGTGACGGTCCCGCCCTGCTCGGCGAGATGATTCACAAAACCCTGCTCATGAGCCTTGCCACGCTCCACTAGGGCATCGAGGGCCGGGTCATCGCGAAGCTTTGGCCTAGCCAGTTCTCCCTGGGCGACCTTGAGGTGGAGCTGTGTGAGGTAACGACAATTCAGGTGCCCAACCAGGTCGCCAGCGCTGAAGACAATCACCGCGCCGTTCTTCTGCATCTATCCCCCGAGACTGCCGCCGGGGCCCTGGGGCACGGCTTCCGCAAACAACGATACCGGTCCTCAGACGGGCGCGAAAGGCCTGCGAAAGTGGGACACGCGAAGTGCGAAGCCACCGCGTTCAGCCCCCTGTCGAAGGTAGCGGGATGCCGGCCAGGGTTCGGCACGAACGACAGCGCGTTCGCGCCATCGAATGGCATGGCGTGAGAAGCGCCCCGTAGCTTATGCGAACGGTACCTGCTGTGAAGTAAACCAGAGATCACCCCAGCCTCGTCTTAAGGTTGAGCTTGCCTAACGACACCGGTTCTGGCTTTCCTTAGGCGAGTGGGGGGAGCATATGACAAAAAGTTCAGGAGTCTTCTTATTGCAGGGCGAGCACTCGCTGGTCCCGATGGAGCCAGGCCAATTCGCCACCGAAGATGACTTTCAGCGGTTGCTATCTCGCTTTCCAGAATTGCTGGTCGGAGATCAGATTGATCCCCAGAGTCCCAGACGTTGGATTCTGGTTAAGCGCGAGCAATCGATCTCAACGGGGGAAATCGGAGCCTCTATCTGGTCAATTGATCATGTATTTCTGGACCAGGACGGAATTCCGACGCTCGTCGAGATAAAGCGACAGACCGATAGCCGGCTCCGCCGCGAAGTCGTCGGCCAAATGCTCGACTATGCCGCAAATTGCATGACTTATTGGGCTCTCGAAACTCTACAGTCGGGGTTCGAGAAAACTTGCCGAGAGTTGGGACGCTCGTCTGATACGGCACTCCGTGAGCTTTTAGGAGCGGACGACAGCCTCAGCGACTTCTGGGAGCGCGTAAGAACCAACCTTCAAGCCAAGAAGATCAGGTTACTCTTTGTCGCAGACGTAATTCCGATCGAGCTGCGGCGCATCGTTGAGTTTCTAAATGAACAGATGAACCCGGCGGAGGTGTTGGCTATCGAACTCCGCCAGTTCGTAAGCAAAGACCTCAAAACGATCGTGCCAACCGTTTACGGTCAGACACAAGCTACTGCTCGAAAGCGTGCCAGTCCAGTGCAACGGTGGGACGAAACCTCGCTGTTCGAGAAGCTCTCGCAGAACGTAGGAGAAAAGGAGCTAGCGATCGCGCGAGCGATCTACAATTGGATGGGAAACGGCGGAAATCGCTCGCTCGCGTTTGGAACAGGTAAAGAGAACGGTTCCGTCTATCCGGTCTTCAAACCGAACGGCATTGCGATCAATCCTGCTTATCTTTCCTCCGACGGCAAGCTGTGGCTCCAGTTCGGAGCTTTGGAGGGCAAGCCCGTCTTCGGACTGATCGAGGCTCGTCGTGCGCTGATGGAGCATTTCAATACGGTTCGGGCAGCCAATCTGAGAGAGGCTGATCTGACGAGGTATCCTTCCATTCCGCTGCGTACCATAGCAGCTGACCCGGAGGGCGAGGCGAAAGTCATGAGCGCGTTGAAGTGGATGGCCGAGAAGATCGATCAAGCCTAATTGCCCCGCTCGCAGGAACATTGCGAATCAAGTCAGACCAAGCGCCAAGGAGCGTCTGAGTGACCAACGTATTTTACTTCGCGCGTTATTCTCAGCGCGAGAATTTTGCAACAAACAACACGCTGCTGCTCATGTATCGGCTGTATGAGACGAGTCGGCGGCGGTTTCAGGAATTTTTGACGAAGCTACTAGATGAGACCGCCGATGCTCCCATTGCCGCGCTAGGGTTACAGATGAGCCAGCAAGAATCCTCGGGACGGAGCGTGCTGGACGGATTCCTTTATCAGAGCGCTGTTCGTATAGGTATCGAGGCCAAGGCGCCCCGAGCCGAGTTCGACAAACAGCAATTGCTGAACCACCTTGAGCGCTTTGATGACAGCGGATCAGGGTACCTGCTTCTTCTCCGGCCGGACAAGGTCGACCTTGCAGAGGACGCTTGGAGAGAGCTCCACGATGAAGCCAAGAAAAAACGTGTCATCGTGAGCTCAATAACTTTCCAGCAGATCATCGAGAGCTTTCGGGATTGTCTGCGACCTCATGACGACGAACTGCATGAGCTGATCCACGACTTTGAAAGCTTTTGCAGCGAGCACGATCTGCTTGGAACGGACGACGTGACAATCTTCGTTCCACCTTGCGGGCAGTCGTTCGAGATCAACGTGAAACACAAACTGTACTTTTGTCCATTCGATTGGAGCAGACGCAAAGTCAAATACCTAGGGATCTACCGGGAGAAAACAGTAAAATACATAGGTGAGATATCGAAGATCGTGCATTGCGATCTCGTCGGCGAGCGGTTGCTTAAGGCGGGGGGAGGTCAGCTCTCGCTGAGTCCTTCTGAGCAGGCACGCATCGTAGGGGCAATTAGCGATGCCAAGAAAGCTACAGGGTGGGATATCACGACCGGCCACAAGTTTTTTCTGTGCGGCGAGTTAGTACCGACGGACTTTAGGAAGTCGGACCGCGGAGGGATCATGGGTCATCGCTATCTAAACCTCCAGGGATACCTTCCGGGCCGCAAAAGAATGGCGTTACCTGAGATCGCCGCGGAGTTGGCTGGAAAGACCTGGGCATGATCTTTATAATCTCGACCTTCGCAGAATCCATTGTGGGCGGCTGGGGCTCTCTCGCTGGTTATTCCGCAAACTAGGAATCGGGAAAGCGCGTTTGACTGAAGAGCGACTATTCCGAGATCGAGTGAGAGAG
This sequence comes from Bradyrhizobium sp. LeoB3, assembly GCF_055456055.1. Taxonomy (NCBI): domain Bacteria; kingdom Pseudomonadati; phylum Pseudomonadota; class Alphaproteobacteria; order Hyphomicrobiales; family Nitrobacteraceae; genus Bradyrhizobium; species Bradyrhizobium sp. LeoB3. The sequence continues at coordinate 22,836 of NZ_JBVBEF010000091.1, read as the reverse complement.
CGCGACCTTGACAACTTCCTGGTCGAGGAATTGCACTCCTCATTTACGTTTCGATCTTGGTTTGTTACTCGCCTGAACGACTCGTTCGTAAGCCCCCAGACTGCGTTTGTGCGACTTGGTAAGTCGCCCAAGCGACTTCAGGACAATCGTCAAACGGACGTTCGCATCGGCTGGTTTGATCAGGAGGAACGGCTGCTTGCCTGCATCCTGATTGAGAGCAAAGTGACCGCCGACTTTCAGAAGGGACAAGCGGAGTCGTACGCAGCGGAACTTACGCGGTGCCGGGACTTGTTGGGTGCACGGTCAGCGTGCGCAGTTCTTGTCGCTCCAGCGGCAAAGCTTTCGACGATGATAGGTAGCGAAGTCTTCGACGATCGCCTTTCAATCGAGGAGATCGTCCGATTTCTTCGAAATCGTATAGAGAATGAAGCCTTGCCAGCCGAACTTGTCAGTCGTCTGGAGGCGCGCATTGACATATTGGAGGCACTTTGCGGAAAGCGAACTGGTACAACTTGGTCTCCGATCACGCTTCCGGAGAAACGAGCATTCTCAGAACTTTACGCACAGATGGCCGCAGAGATAATCCCGACTCTGACGGTTAGGGCGTCAAGCGATGGCCCCAAGGCAATTACCAAGTTCTTTGAAGGTGCCAAGCTGCCCGCGAACTTTCCTGCCATACGGATCAAGCACGAGTTCGGCTCGAAGACAGCCACCAAATACGCAAACATCCAGTTCGACGATTTGGCTAGTGCGAAAAACGCACTCGCTCAGAGTGAACTATTGGTAGGGTCCGAGTTTTCCTTGGAAGTCACAAATACGGCTCTGTTCGTTCGAAAGACGACGCCGGGCATCGACCCGACAGCCCCCTTCGAGCCGCAACGCCAAAAGATACTGGAGGGGCTTCACGCTATCCGCGACCTAACAGCTTGGCTCGAAGGTAATGCCGGGAGGCTAATGGATGTGTTGCAACCACGCCACGTCGCGCCAGCGTCATCGCCGGTCCCCACTCGCGCGCACCGAGATAAGGAACACGAACTCCGCGAGGCACTACTTGACATCTACCGGAAGTGCGATCGCCTTGGCTATCGCCCCACAGGTATGCTCGATCTGGTGCAGGACTACGGAGCCGTTGGAGCTGTCAAACGGCTCATCGCTAATCCGATATCGGAGGGATTCAAGAGATTAGCGCTGCTGGGGCGCCTCGATCTGGCAGTAGAGTCGTTAGCATTGGAAGAGCGTTGGTCTGGCCTGTTCGATGAAGCGGAGCTCGCTGCGTGCCGGCGGCGCATCGGCTGATGCACATCTCGAATTGCGATCCTCTATAGCACTGCAGGTCCGTTCGTACGTTCTGCTCGAAACCGTCAAACGGAAGCAGGCGATGACGCCAAGGGACGCGCTCGTAACCTTGCGTCTGCGGCAACTCCCATTAGCACCGGGGGATACAAGATACCGTTCGGCGTTAATCCGAAACCGGTCAGCAGAGGGATCCTTCTAAAGTGTGCGGAGCACAACAACTTCCTACACTTGCCAATGGAATTTCTATTTGGCTCGTGGTTTGGCTATTACGTTTCCGCAAGAAATTGAATAGGGCACTCCGATGACAAGCCTACCAAGCCATGGTCGCATCAGCTGTAGTCGTTGCTTTCCCTCGGGTGCGATCTGGGGTGCCACCAGCGTAGATCAGAACGGGTGGATTCTCGAAAACAATCCATTATCCTGGGGGTCGGATAACCCACGCTATCTCGTCTTGGGCTTTTCGAAGGGAACTCGTCAGTGCGGCTTACTGCAGTCTGCACCGCATGATGAGATTCCGTTTGCCGGCTTTCGGCACAACGTAACGGCAATACTTCGAAAGCTTGGCTTGTTGGGTCCGCACGAACAGATTGAAGACCACATTCACGAACGGGAGCGAGACTTTGGATTCGGCTCGCTGATTCGCTGCAGTGTCGCTCATCTGGATCCCGTTATGGGCAAGCCCCTCAAATCAGGTGACATTATCGGCCGCCTTTCGAAGCGCGCTGCAGGAGATGACTGGGCATATAACTGCATGCGCAACTTCCTCTTTCAACTGCCCCCAAGGCTAAATGTCGTCGTCCTGCTATCAAATGATGACAGCTATATCGAGGCCTGCTTTAGCAGGCTTCGCACACTGCATCCCAGCATGCGCAGAATTAACGCCGTCGCGTACTCCGATGGCCAGGTGACATGGGTTCACACCGTGCATGGCAGCCCACTCGCGCAAAGCCACATTAATGCTTGGCTGGCCGGTGCCCGCACAAGCCAAGGCGAGAAACAGCGCAGCGCAATTGCTGCTCTTGATCAGATTAATTCTGAACTGCCGTTGGTCTCAGAGCCCGGTTCTATGCAACTCAACCGATCGGAGCGCGGGCTTGATCGTGAATTCGTAGCCAACCATACAAGCCGCGGTTTGGAGCCGGCATTTTCCGCCGCAGAGGGATGCGAATTGCACGCGACGGTTCAACGAGGCCGGGCTATGGGATCGCTACTCGTTCCACATCGGCATAGCGATGGCTGCTTTGTTGTAAGCATGTCCCGCTTTCAAAGCGACTACATCCGCCTACGAACCATCCAGGAGGTAATTGACCACCTGCGCCGCGGTTATTCGCTTCGCATGAGCGGTCGCCATGGAGCCGCAATTTCGCCCAGCCTTATTTCCCCGTCCTCCATCGTTGGGTGGCGATAGTTGTTCGCCGTGCGGCGCAAACAAACCTGGATTCGCAAATGAGATGTTATGGAAGAAGTCGGCTAATGACCGACTTAGAGACTGGCTGAGAGGGCACGCAGCACGCCCCGTGAATGATTCCTCCCTCGATGGTATGCCTTCGCAGCACGCGATTCCGAATTGTGGGGCGCGCGCCTTCTGGCAATGACGGACAAAAATCATGTCATCGGAAAACCTCGATCTGGCCAGAATGGCCGAGATGCTGGCTCGGTCTCCCGATTACCGAGTTCTGCGCAGGCTTCTTCCGAGAAGCGAGTTTGCCAAATGTAATGGGCAGACGACCCGGACAGGCATCCTCATCGACGTCGAGACGACGGGCCTGAACACTGCACAGGACGAAGTCATCGAACTTGCGATGGTCAAGTTCACCTATTTGCCGGATGATAGAATAGCAGCTATCACCGACGTCTTTTCTTCCTTCAACGAACCGTCAATTCCGATTCCCGAGGATATCACCGAACTCACCGGGATCACGGATGAAGTGGTCTCCGGGCATCGTATCGACAGCGATGCCGTTGCATCGTTCATCTCGGATGCCGTCCTGGTGGTTGACGTCAAGATCCGTTAAGAATCCTCGGCGCCGATGGGAAACGATCACGGGACAGCCGTCCTCGATCGAAACCGACCGCTTCCTAACGACCTTCAAAGGTACTTCGTCTTTCTTATCTTTGGCCATGCGCAGTGATTCGGGCGTCACACGTAGATTAGGAACAAGGTAGCTCATTCAGAACAGCTCTATCTACAGATTGTCCACGACGACGGATTGCGTTCCTCCACGTTTGAGACCCACCAGCCGCTGCAATTGCTAAATCAGTCTAGCCTCAGCTTTCGGTTGAATGCAGCTTGCCGGCCATGCAGTCGGAAGCAGCTCATAGCAATCAGCAACACTTGGCAGAAATCGCCGCCATTTTGGCAGCTGGCCTCCTGCGTGCTTTGGAGCGGAAGTCCAGCCAAATTTTACAGCGCGGGGCAAAAACTCCGCTCGACTGTGAGCCGCTGTCTGGGGGTGATGTCGTCCGCAAGACCGAGGATATCGCCCCGTGAAAGAGACCATTTTGTCCCAATTGGCGGCCCTGAAAGGCGCCTCCGCACCCGTTCTGAAAGCCCGCTGGCGCGAGCTTTTCGATACCGAGCCCCCTGCCTATAACCGCCGTTTCCTGGAGAGCCGGCTGGCCTACCGCATTCAGGAATTGGCCTATGGCGGCCTGTCGCGCGAAACCGCCGAGCGGCTGAAAGCCATGGCCAAGCAATATGCCGACCAGAAACCGGCGGACCGCAAGGCTCGACCGCTTTTGCGGCCCGTCGCCGGGACAAAGCTGATCCGCGAATGGGAGGGCGTGGAACACTGCGTTACCGTTCGCCACGACGATTTTGAATATCTCGGCCGGCCCTACAAATCTCTGTCCTCGGTCGCTCGTCAGATCACGGGCACCAAATGGAATGGCTGGGTCTTCTTTGGCCTGAAAAACTCACTTGGCAAATGACCCCCCGCCAGTCGCGAAAGCGCACAACCACCCCATTCGCCACCTCGCTCGAGCAAGCAGACTTGGGCCGGTTCGCAGTCCGTAAAGTCCGCTGTGCGGTGTATACCCGCAAGTCGAGCGAAGAAGGGCTCGACATGGACTTCAACTCGCTCGACGCCCAGAGAGAGTCTTGTGAGGCTTACATCGTGAGCCAGCGAGCGGAGGGTTGGACCCCGGTTTCCGACCGCTACGACGATGGCGGCTTTTCGGGTGGCACCCTTGAACGACCCGCCCTGAAGCGGCTCCTGGCAGCTGTTAAAGTAGGCAAGATTGACGTCATCGTCGTCTACAAGATTGACCGGCTTTCGCGGTCGATGCTCGACTTCCTCAATCTTGTCGAACTGTTCGAAAGCCATGGGGTGACCTTCGTGTCCGTCACTCAATCCTTCAACACCAAGGATGCCATGGGGCGGATGGCGCTGAACATCCTGGTGACGTTCGCCCAGTTCGAGCGCGAGCTAATCGGGGAGCGAATCCGCGACAAGGTCGCGGCCTCTCGCAAGCGTGGCAAGTGGATGGGGGGCTGGACGCCACTCGGCTATGAAGTCCGTGATCGCAAATGCTGATTCACGAAGCCGATGCCGAGCGGGTTAGAGCAATTTTCCGGCGTTTCGTGCAGCTCAAATCCGCTACCCGGCTGGCTCGCGAGCTCGTCGCAGCCAACGAGCGCAATCGGTACGGACACCTTCTGGACAAGGGGGTGCTGTACAAGATCCTTAACAACCGAGTCTATCTTGGCGAAGCGGTTCACAAGGGCACCTCATACCCGGGCGAGCACGAAGCAATAATCGATCGCAAGCTCTGGGACCAGGTTCACGCCATTCTCCAGGAAAGCCCACGCAAACGCGCGAACAACAGCCGAGCTCAAACCCCAGCACAGCTGAAAGGTTTGCTGTTTGGGCCTGATGGCGCGGCCATGTCTCCGACACACACCCGAAAGTCCGGCCGTCTCTATCGCTACTACATCAGCCAAACCGCAATGAAGCAGGGCAGATCAGACTGTCCGGTCAAGCTGGTGCCCGCGGCCGAGTTAGAGCGCATCATCATCGAGCAGGTTCGCCTGCTGCTGCAAACCCCTGAAGTTATCGTTCAGACCTGGCGCGCTCTGCGCAAGCAATCTTCTGAGGTAAGCGAAGGCGAAGTCCGGAGCGCGCTGCTAGGATTTGACGAGCTCTGGGACGAGCTGTTTCCGGCAGAACAGGCGCGCATTGTCGAGCTGCTCGTTCAGCGCGTCGACATGCGGGCCGAAAGGATGGACATCACCTTGAAGATCCAAGGCCTGACCTCGCTCTCCTCGGATTTGCGACCGCAATCCTCGTTCCAGGAAGCCGCCGAATGAACCGACCGACCACCCTCACCCTCGGCCCGATTGGTCGACCGAAGCTGAGCCGGGACAGCCGAACCATGACCGTGAGCATCCCGATTTCATTCCGCCGGCAGGGTGGTCGCAAACGCGTGGTTACTCCTGCAAATGCGGAGACCTGGTCACCTCCCCAGCCCCGGGTTGACAACACGCTGGTCAAAGCCGTGGTGCGGGCTCATCGCTGGCGCAATATGCTTGAGTCAAACCTGTTTAGCTCGGTGCGGGAGCTCGCCAAGACCGAGAAGATCAACGAGTCCTATTTGTGCCGAGTGCTTCGGCTGACCCTGCTCTCGCCGGCCATCACCGAAGCCATCCTAAATGGTTTGCAGCCGGACGGGCTTGAGTTGGCGCAGCTGTTGAAATCCATCCCAGCTGAGTGGGAGGAGCAGCAGACCCTGTTCAGCCCATCCGCTCGGAAAGCTGAACAACGCTAAGCCGATCAGCATCCGATCTGCCGATAAACGTCCGCGCTTAACCAGCAATGCGAGTCCTTCGCTCACCTTTGGCCCCAAAGGAACCCACACTGCATCTGGTAACGCCAACACTTCCTCTGCGAGATATTCAAGGATCGCATCCCGCAATAGTGGCGTGGTGACCATCGACGGCGAACCACTATAGTTCTCACCATTGATGAAGACCGGATATCGGATGGCGCTGGTGAAGTGGACGAGATCGCTCCGCGACGTCCAAAGCTCCGCCGTGCTACGCAAGCCCATCCAGCGTGCAAGCCCGATATGGTCCAGCATCACTACCAGATTCGCTCTCATTGGCCCCGAAAAGCTCGCGAACGTCTTTGCCGCTGCAAGGTCGGGTCATAATCAGCACCCGCGATCAGTTGGCGTCGTAATTCGCCTAACGCATTCCTTGCCTGTTGGGCTCCGGGGGTAATCCCGACGATGGCAATCCGGGCGCCGTGCTGGATATGCTCGAAGGGTGCATAGCTGATCGCAAGCGGATACTGCTGCGCGAGGAGAAGGCGGCCACCAAGAGTGACATCGGCGGCAATCTCGCTCTCATGTACCTCCGCAATCAGGTTTGCGAAGCGGTGTAGTTCTGATCCTGACTTCATTTCTCTTCACTTCGTCGAGTCATCCGCGGACACCACCGTTCGACCTTCATGCGGCACGATCAAGGATCACTCGTCTCAGCCCCCGCGAGAAGACTTCCGCCGCGCTCCGCTGCCTTCCGTTGATTAAGAGCGAAGAGGTTGGCTAGAGCGTCATCATCGGAGATATCTGCCAGCCAGCAGTAGGCGTGTGCGACTGCGGCATCAAGAGCCCTATGAGCCTGATCCAGCCATGCCGGTCTCTCGTTATATAGATTCGTCAACGTGCGCCTCTTAAGTATCTGCTCTGCTTCGGGGCTCACGGGCAGAATGCGATCTGGAAAGCCAGGCACGACTTCCGGTTCGCGTCGAATAAGATCGGCCGGTTTCAGCCAGTTCTCGCGAAGCTCATTCAAGCGAGCCGCCGCGGCAGCGATGGTTATGGCGCGATTGTCAGTTGCGTAATCAGCGGCGGGTATATCTGGCGAAAGTCCGTCCGGGAATGGGAAGGTTTCAAAACAGGTCAGATTATTGTAGCGGCGCTGATTGCCCGCTCCCATTCGATTACCTATTGCCGTTGCCCAGAGATCGTGAAAGCGCGACTGGAGAATGCCAAAGGTGGTGTCATTCGCCCCCGGAAAGACGATCAGATTTTTGTCTGGCAGTACCGGATATGAAAGCCAAGCAAACACGCGGTGCTCTGCCGTCTCCGGGGTAACAAGATAGCGATCAATCTTTGATATTTTTGAACGCATATCGGGTCGAGGCCAGTACGGCTCCCACCAGCGCTCTCGGGCGTGTTGATCGCGCGCTTGCTGCCTTTCTTCACGAAGCAATTTGGAGGCGGCGTCATCCGGATCGTAGAGAGCGGAGCTAAGGTATTCGAATGGGGCCTGCCAGAGCGCGACATCCTGTGGACGGAGAAGAAGCGGGAAGTCGATCAACCAGCGATCGGTCGATCCGCTGACAATCTCATCTCCATTCATGTATGGTTTCAGGACGTCTGCATTTGGTCGGCCGTTCGGATTTACCGGCATTCTGAGCCATCGTCGCGCAGTCGTTCCGTCGATGTCGAACGGCCCGCTCTTCTGAATGCCGAGGAGACTACGACCGCGATTCTCTGCCAACCTAGAGGCGGTGCTAAAGTCCGTCCCGCTCGTCAAACTCGCATTTATGGCTGGCACCTCGCGTCCATTAAGTTTAGCGGGGACTGGCACGTTATTCCTTCCACCGAAGCAGACCAGCGCCACGCGCACCGCAGCACCATCGACCACCCATGGCTCGTTTGCATAAGCGCTATAAATGGTGAGGTCATCGGTGATGCGACGCATGACCGGAAGGTTTGTGTTCTTCGCGATCGACTTAGTCGCAACCAAGCCAACAAAGGTGGTTGAGCCTGCGGCAACCGCAGCCCGTGCCTTTTCGAACCAGTAGCAAACAAGATCGGTGAAGCCCGGCAATCTGTCGCCAAAGATCGTACGGACACGTTCGGTATTCTCTACCCCCAAAGAGCGCTTCATAATTTTGGCGCCAAGGAACGGCGGATTGCCGATGATGACGTCGGCAGCCGGCCACTCAGCCTCTGTCCACACTGGGTCGGCCCCCTCGTGAGGAGGCTTCAGCGTGAGGAGCGCATCTCGGCACTCGATTGTCTCCATAGGCTTCAGAACTGGGTTCTGTGCCGCAGGGAAGCCGTTCTTCAGCATCCACTGGATTTCACCAATCCAAACCGACACCCTTGCCAGTTCAGCGGCGTAAGGATTGATCTCTATACCTTTCACGACCTCGGGTCCGATCGAAGGAAACCTTCGTGGAAGCCCTATAGCTTCAGCCTCGACCTGAGTGCGGTGCTCCAGATCCTTCAATTCCCGAAGCGCGATATAGAGGAAGTTGCCCGAGCCACAGGCAGGATCGAGAACGCGGAAGTCAGCGAGGCGTTTCAGGTGCCGATCAAGCACAGCTTGCGCGTCTTTGCGGGCTACTGTCGCCTGCCCCAAAGCAGCCGACGCAGCGCGACCGCCCTTCGTTTTCGCCTCGTTATCCAGCCGCTGGGCCTTGTCCATTAACGCTGCAATATTGCCCTTCGCGCGTTCCCACTCGGCAACCAACGGTTCAACCACGACCGGCTGAACGATCAGCATGATCTTCTCGCGATCGGTGTAGTGAGCCCCAAGTTGGCTGCGCTTATCAGGGTCTAGACCACGTTCAAAAAGAGTTCCAAGTATCGATGGATCGACATCGCCCCAATATCGGGCTGATGCATCGCGAACGATCTTGATCTCATCGCGTGTTAGCGCGAAGACACGATCATCATTGAAGAGTCCACCATTGAACCAAGCGACCTTCTCGAAACCGACTCGTCCGCCACTCTTCATTGCGGAGAAGAGAGTCCGCGCGAAATCTTCGAATTCGGTTGGATCGTCGATGGCGCGGTCCAGCATCCGCGTGAACATAGTCTCAGGAAGCAGTTTCACGTCTTCTGCAAACATGCAGAATACGAGTTTGTTGATGAAATGGGCCACCTCTTCGGGCGGGTTCCCGCGAGAGCGAAGCGATCGGGCCAAGTTGGCGAACTCGCCGGCGACCTCTTCAGTCAACTCCTGGCGTGTTTTCTTAGGTCGCAGAGCTTCCGGATCAGTGAACGCAGACTTCAGCCATCCACGCTTCTCGGCATCACCCAACTCTACGATTGGAATGACGTAGGTATGTGAAACTGAGTTCGTCCAGTTCGTATGGATATGGATCGTGGTTCCGATGTCGGAGACGATAAGCAGCGGCGGGTTATCAAGGGCGACAGCATAACGTTGAAGCTGTGAGAATGCCGTCTCTAAGTTTGCGTGAGTTCCCTTGTACTCCCAGCCGAAATGCTCGCGTTTGAAGACATCTGCAAACCCGCGCCCGCCAGTCGTTTTCGTTGCACCGACCTCGAATGCGTAATCAAGGCCGCTTGCGTCGACTTCGGCCGGCGTCTTCTCACCCAAAACGCGGCATAGGTCGATGAAATGCTCCTGCGCCGCAGCTCGCTCCTTAAGTTTTGAGTTTTGCCACTTCGTTATGAACTCGTGCGGCGTCATGATTCCCCCAGATTCTGTCGATGGTTGTAACCGCCAAAACTACGGGTGTCATGAGGTGCGACAGACCTTTGCACTGCTGCGACCTGTCTGAGCTGGCGGAAGATACTCGTCGAATTTTGCTGGCGTGAATATCTGTTGCCAACCTTGTCCTCAAGTGCCTTCGCACCGAGCCAGGTGGATGGAGCCGATTGCCCTCTGGCATCAATCCCCAAGAAGTCGACGCGGCGAGTAGGAGCTTGCCGCCGATTTGATAGCCCATTCGCCGAGACATTCGCAGCCCAGTCCAGGATGTCTGCCCGAGCTTCAAGAATTTTCTCAAGAAACGCCTTTTCGCGACGGGCGCCCAGAAAGGACTTCAAGCCCTCGTCGAGCGGATAGATCTTTAGCCGTTCGGGCAAGTGCAGGGTAGAGCCGCGCAAGAATGCGCAAGTGATCACTGTCTGTCTTGCCGTGCACGTAGAGTTCAACTAATTCCGGCGATATCGCCACGATCCCAGCGAACGCATCGGTCACAGTCGGATGGCGGAACACCCAACGAGGGCCGTCCCTCCGCAGCGTCGCGCTTCTTGTTTGCCGCGTGTGGAGCGCAGCTAAATCGGGCGCCGCTCGATACAAAGCTTATATGCGTACTCCGAAAACTGAGCACCCGTCCTCCACTTCTTCCGCGCCGGAGAGAACGTGAAGCTCAACAGGCGGCGCAACATATCCCGATACTGCGGCGACTGATAGTATGGAGGTCCTCCGCCGTCAGAGCCTAGGGTGTTGATCACGTTCGTCTGAAAGGCCAACTGATCGACGCCGGAGGGCGGATTCTCAGCCAAGTCGTACCAAGCGAACGCAAATCCTTGATAGCTCAGGCAGAGCGGTTGAGCGGCTTGGTCGCGCCGACATTCTGCGATGTTCTCCGGCGTGTCGGTGCGTCGATCGCGAAGTTTACTGCAAGCGCCCTGAGCGATCCGATTGGTCCATGCCTGACCTTGCTGAATAGTTTCAGCTTGGTCATCGGCTGCCGACGCGGCCGACGCCGCACATACACCCAGCGCTAAGGCGATCGTCACCAGCCCCGAAGCCCACTCCCACCCAAGCCTGCCTGTCATCGCCGCCCCCTATCCTAGCTTGCGCATTGAAGCGCGAGAAGTCAACGAAACACAATCACCATTTCTCCTCTTGAGGCGAAAGAAGCCGCGTTAACCCGTGAGAGCTTTTCGCCGCTTTGCGCCTTTCCCGGTCTCGACGTCATCAGGCATGGTGCTTCACTATCAACTGAGCAATTGCAAACGTGCGTATTTGGTTCATCTCTGTCGAGAGTGTCCTGTTGTGCAGCGCGAGCAGCCCCCTCCGCGAAGGGCCGTGCGCCTCGCTCACGAGGCACTTCATTCGCGAGTCGGCTCGCGCATGTGTTCAAGAATTTGCAGGAGACGAAACGCTGGATTGTTGGCATCGGACGTGGACGAGCTTGCCAATACGCGCAATTCGTCGATAGCATCCCGGTACACGCTGTTTATGAACAACTCGAAGCCGATACCCCTTAGCGGCGCAACCAAGCCCGGACGAACGACCGGTGACCAGAACATGAAGCGGGCGTTGAAATCAGGAAGGTGCAGATGTCGCTCCGCATACAATTTCTGTCGCGCATGCTTGTCAGCCAATTTAGCTATGGTGGCTTCGCCTCCTCCGCCGATCAACAATCCATCCAGATGCGTGGTCACCTCGCAAAGGTAGACGTTGCGGGTGACGAAATCGAAGCCAATCACGTCAAGCTCGCCCAGCCCCTGAAGACCCCCGCCCTGCGGGCGGGCATTGTAGTCAACCACGCTGCATCCGAGTACGAGCTTTAGATAGGCTCCGACAAGATACTCACCCATCTCGGTCGGCATGGCCTTTGCTCTCCCATTTCGCGTCAGGTTTGACTGTTGTGCTCGGGGCCACCATTAAATTCGACGAACTGGCCTGTTCGCTCATCGTATCGCCAACAGGCCCGGGTGACGTGCCCACTAGAGAACGTGCCGCGATATCGAATGATCACCCAGAAGAATAGCTCTTTCCCGCCCAGGTCCGCGGCGTCCCCTTGATAGGGATCAATTATCACGTGATCCCAGGCAAGTCCTTCATACAAGTCGTTTCGCGGTTCGCCCGGCACAAGGACAGCGGACACCGCAAGGGGATGGTTGTAGTCGTAGTTCGCGGGCGGCAGCGGCTCATGGTGCACGCTCAGGCTGACTTGCACGTGCTCGATGACCGCAGGAAGCTTCCCATAGTTTGCGACCGAGTATTTGACGCTTAATGTCGATCCAGTTTCCCCCTCATTCTCCCATTGGTCGATCTTGAGAGAACTGACATTGTAGACGAAGACATATGGACGCTCGATTTTAGTGAGCATGTCTTCAGCAACGCGGGCCTGTCGCGTGGCCGCGGCCGACACGACCTTGGCATCCTCCAAGCTAACGCGGATTAAGCGAAGCTGATAGATGAAGAGGGCAGCTTGGGCTGTCGCCACAAAGAATTGCAGTCCAGTGAAAAAGCCACTGGCATCCTTAGAAAACCAACCCCATGCCTCGCCTGCCCGCGTGGCTGACACAAGCACCGTCCCCACCGCGAGAGCGGCAATGGAGAGCAAGCAGCCTATAACGACCTCGGGCACCCGTCGTGGCCCCTTCACTGCTGTGTCCTCCATACTTTGCATCCTGTCTCGCTAATTTTCATTGCTATCGATCAACCGAATAACTGCGCCAATACGGTCGTTCAATTGCGTAGGCACGTCGATCGCCTGTGGACGCATGACAAAATCCTGCGCCAAAAATTGCCGGCGCCACTCACGACTCTGGCGATAAGCCATTAGATCGAGATCGGTATTCGCGGTGGCGGAGCAGCGCCCTCACGATTGATCGCCCCTCGCGGCCGCCAACCTAGCCCAATGCAAGCGTCTTTTTCTGGCGGGTATATTTTGGCCCCACCGTGAGACCGCTTTTTTCAAGCGTCGGATCAATCATCGACGTTGTAAAGATGATCTGGTGCGGGAATTTTGCCTTCTGCGATTCGCGAACGATGAGCCGCTGATAGTTATGGCTACGCTCTTGCTCCATCCCCTTGTCTTCGATGTTATCCATCAGCAAAAACTTCGGATGCCAAAATTCGGCATCGTAACAGGCAGCAAGAAACAGCGACAGGATCGCGGTGTTCTTCAACACAACATTGCTGCTTTCGGCAAAATTCATCTTGCCATTGACGAGCATCGCATCGTCGCCGAAATTGACAGAGAAAGAATCTGGGTTTTCGAAACTGTCTTCTCGCGGCAAGTCGTCAGTTAAGAGGCGCCGACCGATGGCGCTAACAGCGTTCATGGCCTTTCTGGTCCGCGTAGTAGATGAAGCTTCTAGCGTCTTCAATCTTGCTTTCAGGCGCTCGATCTCGTCATTCAAATTGGCTCGCTCTTTAGAGAGTTCATCGATCTTTTGTATCGTCGCGCGCAGCTCTTCAAGATACGCGATTTCGTGCTCAAGCCGGCCCAGGCGCTTGTTTCGCTCGGCCAGAAAGCTTTCTCGCGGCGAATTACTTACGTCATACCGCCCCGCGAACTCAGCGACTGCGACCGCATAGTCGCGCCGTCTGGCTCGCAATTCACCTTGCAGATCCTCTAGCTCCGCGGCTTTCGACTTCAGAAGCTGCTGCGATTCACGGACCTGAAGCTCATTGTCTATCTTGAGTTCGAAATACTTCGACTTGGCCTTATCCTCATCAATCTCCTGGTGGCACACGATGCAATGCTTACTATCTTTGCCTTCCAAGGGCTTTAAACATGCTGGGCAATACTGAAATTCGATCGTGCCAAGCTTCTCTGACAGCTCTTCTGATGCCCCTAACGAAGCGAGCTGGTTTGTGAGGTGCTCCACAAACATTCCTATCTCGGAAATCTCATCTGCGAGGTCGCTCGAACGCTGTTCTTGCTCCTGAAGTTCAGAGGCCAATCTTCGCAGCTTGGCTTGCATTGCGCGCCGATCAGCGACGAATTTATCGGACTGTTCGCCGGCAACATGCGAATCGACGTTGGCGATCTCGCGTTGAAGCACGGTTCTTTTAGAGACAATCTCGCTAATCCGTGTTTCCAAGGCGGCTATCGATGCTAGGCCTTCCGACCTCGGCAAGGTGAGCAGGGCGGCTTTATACAGCCGATCTTTCTCGGCATAATCAGAATTTAGCTGACGCAGTTTGATCTGAGTCTCGTACAGTTCATAGCCATTCACGCCAATCACTAGCTGCCCGACAGCTTCGCGAATATCGCGAGTATCGAAACTCTCAAACCGAAAGAGCTTTCCCGCCGGGGTTTGCTGATCAGAATAGAGGAGCCGCATGATCTGATGCATCGTGACATTCGAATTGTCGACGTTTGGGGCCTCCGGGATTCCCGCCGCTCTGAAAAGAACTTGTGTGAAAGATAGCTCTTTGCCTCCGGGCGGACGCCGAATGGGCACTCTTTGCCATTCGTCAATTCCCCTCGAAAGCGAGTCTTCGAGTCCTCCAAAGAAGACGAGGACGGGCTCTTGCTTGCTCCCAACATTTCTGTGAACAGTCAGCAGAGAGCTTTCCGTCTCGATCTCCAGCCGGACAGCGCTGCATTGCGCAGCCGCATCTTTCCAGCGATCGAACTCGCCACCGAGGCCATAGAAAAGAAAATCCGATATCGTCGATTTCCCGGAGCTGTTTTCACCGCGAATGATGTTGACGCCACGATGAAACACCTCATCGTATGCGGCTTTGTTTCCGTGAGTGATCCTTACACGGTTGACTGCGAAGAATGAAACCAATGCTATGTTCCCAGACGCCTGAGGCCCGTAACCGCCCGCAAGCCGCCCTTGCCTTGCCCAATTGATGCAAACTCTGTGGTGAGGAAATGAAGTACACCTTCTTCGGTCGGAAGAACTAGTCGGCCCCCCATACCGTTCGCCAGCACGTTTCCCGTCTCGCTGAGACTGTATTGATCCTTGTCAACAAGTTCGAGACGGAGAAGCCCTTTTCCTGTCAGATTGTGAAGAGCCTGGGACTGTATTCCACCCATCTTGCTGTAAAGGATTGGCGGTGATGGATACTTTAGAAAAGTTTGGTCGGGCTTCGCGATTTTCAGGGAGGTAAACGCACGCCGCACGTCAGCCGTCATGTGCGTGAGGTGCAGTAGACTTGGATTGGCCAGATAGAAGTCTGAGATAAACAGACGATCGCGAGTGGGTGCCGCGCCCTTCCATCTGATCAATAAGGCGAGATACCGACGTATCGTGTCATAAACATCAAGTTGGGCGTACCACTGGCGATACCTCATGGCTTGTCCCATCGAATATGACATCGCTCAGTCAGGAAATAGAGTGCATTCATGATCGTCACAGATGTAGCATTCTTGTCGGCATACTTCGCGCTGAGCGGATCCACCACATGCGTTTGAACGGCCGCTAGAACGGTTGCGTTGTCGGCTCCGCCGCAGATCAGCGGATGGAAGATCAAGCTCTGAAAACGCTGCTCAATGTCGGCGAGTAGATTGTTGTACAGAGTGGAGGACGCAGTCTTTAGTCCGTGCTTCGCGAACGAGCGCGCAAACTTGTTTTGTGCATCATTGGCATAGCCGTACTCGTGCTCGCGCCCTGCCGCAGTCATCTTTTCAAATAGGTCTCGCCTATCGCGACTGCTTTCCTCGCCTAGATTGTCGTCGTCAAACGGCGCAGCCTCTTCTAGTTCAGCTACGGTGACCATGGGCACCAGCTTCTTCAGCTTTCGCAGAACACTCGTGTAGACCAAGCTGCTGCGGCTGCTCGGCTTACAGATATTCAAATGATCCGCATCGATGGGGATAGGCATGCTTGCGTTGACACCGGGATCGGCACTTTTTGCGTCCACGATCACCGCCAGCTTATGAGTTTTGTGCATCTCATGATAGGCGGTGACATGGATGTTGCGGGTCTGACAGAACGTCCGAAAGCTTGCGTTGAGTTCATCGAGTTGGGAGCTGTCTTCCAGGAGCTTGTCAACATGCGGAGAACTGAAGCACCCGGAGAACAATTTTAGAATGTCAGCCAGACTGGACCCACTGTGAGGAGTGGCAAGGAACAGCACACCCCAACAGCTGTCTGCAATCTTGTGCCAGTCTTCGTCAGGCGAGTCCTTGGCCGTGCGGAGGATTTGTTTGACGAGGAGGCCTCCCAAGCTGTGACAAACGAAAACGAGTGGGCGGTTCCCGAACTCGTATCCCGCCAAAGTTTCGAGGACGTTCTTTGCGCGTTGATAAAGGTCCATTTCCTTCTTTGCCCATTGAGCAAAGAGGCTTGCTGGATAGCCCAATGTATAAAAATTGAGATGCGGCAGATCAGCTACAAGCCACTTCGGCCAGTAAGGCCCCTCCGCTTCAAGGGTATCTTTGGACGACCACGTTTCGACAGGGTCACCGGTTAGACCGTGTACGAAGATGACGTCCGCGGAGCCGCCGTTTGCTGAAATAGTCGCAAAGAAGGTCGAGCTAGTGGACAAGCGAAACTCATTGAATCGAGAATTTGCAACCTAAAAGATATCGCAGTTTGCGCAAGATACGTAAGATGCTTTGTCCTAGACTAAGGTTGGGTCGTTCAAAAGCGGGCTCGGGCGCGAAGCCCAACCAAGGCAAGAGCAATAGGGGCGCACCTTGCCACCGGGACGGGAGCCGGGCGTATTGTGAGAAGCGGCAAGAAAGAAGCTGCAAGCTCGGAGCCGCAGAGGTAATGCAATGGGCCACCCAAGAGTGCCACACAAAAAAGATCGGTGGACCGAAAAGCCAATAAAATCAAAGTCGAACGGGATCGTTGTCTCAGTTCAATCCTGTCTGGCAGTTGCTTACTTCTCGACCGTGCTCTTCGTCCCTGTTGAGCGAGCCTTCCAGCGGAAGTTTATGAGCTGGGCGGGGCGTAGGCTTGTTGATCACAGCAACCCGCAGCAGCATGATTTGGCTTTGGGATAGGATTTTTACAAACCCATCCATTTCGTAGCGATCGGGGCTATCGCCCTCGCGCGGCGGTCTAGCCGACGTATTCCCAACGTTCCTAGTCGATGCGGGAGAACCGGTTCAACGAATGCCGCGGTCCGGCGGCAGTGCTGATACAACCTGCCTCCATCGATAGTGGCCGCCAACGGGAGTATTCGCGGCAACACCGGAGACCTTTCGCGGCTTCCGACTCGCGTGTCTGCTTGCGGCCGGAATACGTGGCTGGGGTGGCGGGCACCCAAATGACTAGACTCCAATTCGGAATCATTTGTCACCTCGGTTGAGCGACAGAGATTCAAAACCGGCCCCCATGAGGGCCTTGTTTTTCGCCGAAATGCCGTACTGTACCAATTCCCGACGTTCTAGGATTCGGAGAAAAACGCGTTCTCCTCCCCATTCGCGGCTCGTTTTCAGTACGACCAGCATTCTCCAGGGCAAAAAGATTCACGAAAACGGCCGAGTTTTCGGGCCCGTCTCCGTTTCGAGGTACGAAATTTCGAAGCAAAGTGGCGGTGGGAGGGCGATTCGAACTATCGGTACGGTTCAGTGAAAGTAACACGAGCTAAATCGCTGAGGACGGTGCATCAACTCACCTCGTGAATGGCCGACCTCTCCGCCGTTAACCTTCGTTAACGCGACCTTTTTATAGGCCACATATTTCCGGCACACGTCTCGTCGCGCGCGAGGTGCCCCGGCCTGTCCATGCCCCCCGGGGGGTAATTTTCGCAAGTCCCGTCATCCGACCCGACGCGGCTACGGCACGCGACCACTCCCGTCGCATCAGCCATAGCCAGCGAGTCCAAGAGTGAAACATGATTTTTATGCGGAAGTGTCGGCGCGGATCATTGCAGAGCTAGAAGCCGGCGCGGCGCCGTGGATTAAGCCATGGTCCGCAACGCCCGGCGCGAACACGCCATCCAACGCTGTGAGCAATCGACCCTACTCCGGATGCAACGTCGTGTTGCTGTGGATGGCGCAGGCGGCGGGATATCGCACGCCGCGCTTTCTCACGTTCAAGCAAGCGCTAGAGCTTGGTGGCATCGTGCGAAAAGGCGAGCGCGGCACGAAAGTGTATTTCGTGAAACAGCTGCAAATCAAGGAAGATGCGGAAGGCGGCACTTCAACGCGACTGGTCCCGATGATGCGGGAATACACCGTATTCAATGTCGATCAATGCGAAAACCTCCCCCCTGGCATCACCGCAGGAAAGCGGACGCGCGTTCGTAATCCTGATACTCGCGACGACCTAGCCGACGAATTTTTGCGTTCAACCGGCGCGGACATACGCGAAGGTCACGGCGAGGCGTGCTACGTGCCGAGCCGAGATTTCATCTCCATGCCGGCGTTTGAAGCCTTTAGAGGCGCGGATCACTTTTACGGCACGGTGTTCCACGAACTTTCCCACTGGACAGGGCACAAAAGCCGGCTCGATCGTGACCTGAAAAACCGTTTTGGCTCGCGCAACTACGCGGCCGAAGAACTGATTGCGGAGCTCGGCGCTGCATTCCTGTGTGCAGAGTTTGGCTTCGACGGTGATCTCCGGCACGCGGGTTATATCGCGACCTGGATCGACCTCCTGAAGGCCGACAGACGGGCGTTCTTCACCGCTTGCAGCCAGGCGTCCAAGGTTGCCGGCTACCTGCGCGGCATGGCTTTGGCCGAGCCGGCGGACGTTGCTGCTTGAGGCGCGGCCGTGCCCCATCCCGCACACGCCCATGAGGCGTTCTTCGACATCCACCCGGTAACCGGTGCCTCCATCGAGGCGTTCTTTGCCGATCGATCGCTGGAAAACTTCGGATGGCGCGGCGCGGGTTGGTTCTGGTGGCCACGTCGGCGCGGGTTCGCGCCAGCCGGTGCAGCAGTTGGCCCGTTTCCTACTGGGTACGCTGCGTACCGGAATGCGATGGCCTCGTCAGCCACCGTGGAATTCGGCGGATGCAACACAATTCCGCCACCGCGGCTCGCCTAGCGAGGAGCAGCTAAGGTTGCAAAGCGGTTGCAACGCCGCTCGTGGCGAACCGACCGAGCGAAGCCCTCTCCCGATTTTTCAATGATGTTTCAGAAGGTTAAATGGTGCCCAGGGGCGGAATCGAACCACCGACACTGCGATTTTCAGTCGCATGCTCTACCAACTGAGCTACCTGGGCAGGTCGCGAGACGGCCGGAAAAGGCCGAGCGAGCGGGCGGGTTATAGTGGGGTGGAGGGCCGCTGTCCACCCGCCTTCGCCTTTGGGTACGGCGCGGCGAGCCCGGCCTGGCGGAGGGATCCTGATCGAACCGGCCTTTTCCACAACTTATTGGTAAATCTAACCTATTCCTCCTCGGCCTGGTCGTCACGGCCGGGGACGATGTAGGTGCCGGAGAGCCAGCGGTTGAGGTCGACGTCACGGCAGCGGGCGGAACAGAACGGGCGGAACGCATGCTCGGCGGGCTTGCCGCAGATCGGGCACGGTCTGGACGGCTTCTCGGCCTTCGCAGGCGCCTCCGCGGCGCCCGCCTGTTTTCGCTGTTCCGGCATTCAACCAACCGTAGCGGTGTTCAGCCAGCCGTATCGGATCGGAAAACCTTCGCCGCCGAGCAGCGTGACCGTTTCATAGAGCGGCAGGCCCACGACATTGCTGTAGGAACCGACCATCTTGACCACGAAGGAGCCGGCGATGCCCTGCACGGCGTAGCCGCCAGCTTTGCTGCGCCACTCGCCCGAACCGATATAGGCCTGGATGTCATCCTCACTCAAACGCTTGAAACGCACGCGGGTTTCGACCAGGCGCTGGCGGAACGCTTCCCTCGGGGTCACGATGCAAATCGCGGTGTAGACGCGGTGGTTACGGCCCGACAGCAGTCTCAGGCACTGCGCGGCCTCATCCACCAACTCGGCCTTGGGGAGGATGCGGCGGCCGACCGCGACCACGGTGTCGGCAGCCAGGATGAAGGAGCCGCGGATGTCGTCGTCGAGCTGCACCGATTTCAGCGCCGCTTCCGCCTTGGCCCGCGCCAGGCGGTTGGCGCAGGCGCGCGGCAGCTCGCCCCGCCGCGGGGTCTCGTCGACATCGGCCGGACGCAGCGCATCCGGCTCGATGCCGGCCTGGTTGAGCAATGCCAGCCGCCGCGGCGAGCCGGAAGCAAGAACGAGTTTGGGACGGCCAAGCATGCAGGCTCTTGGAAGAAGCAGGATTGGGTGGGTAAGCGCGCGCGGAACCTATCGGAAGGGGCCTTGTTTCACAACCGTGGAACCCGGCTGCGAATCATTTCCATCAGGGAGGATACGCGCCCCATAAGCACAGCTCTTTGTCAGGGAAGCGACAAGGGGGCAGCCGTGAGCGCGCGGCCAATGATGACATCTGACTGCCGGTCCTGTGCGTGCGGAGAGAATCGCTCATCCGGCGCCTCGCGCCACCTTCTCCCACAAGGAGAAGGTTGCGGTGCGAGCTGATGTGCCCTCATCCCTTGTGGGAGAGGGCGGCTCAGGGGGTGGACGCGGACTCGATTGGGTGAGGGGTTGGCTCCGCGTGCGCTCGTCTCTCGATAGACCGGGGACCCTCACCCGGATTGCATCTGGCGATGCAATCCTGCCTCTCCCTTGCAGGGAGAGGCAGGAGTGTGTGGCAGCGACGTGGGCAATTATACGCCTACTCGTTCGTGGCACCGGCCTTGGCAAAACGGCGGCGGATGCGGGTCAGGAGACCGTCGCAGACTTCGCGATAGGCCTGCAGTTTCTGCTCCCGGTTGCCTTCGGTGCCGGTCGGGTCGTGGGTCGGCCAGTATTCGACGTCGGCGGCGAGCGTGCGGGTCAGCTCCAGCGCCTTGTGGTGGGCTTCCGGGGACAACGTGACGATGAGGTCGAAGTTCAGCCCTTCCCAATCCTCGAGCTCGTCGAAGGTGATCGGCTTGTGGGCGGAGATATCCTGGCCGAGTTCGCCCATCACGGCGACCGCGAACGGATCGAGCTCGCCCTTTTTCACGCCGGCGGAGCGCACATAAAGCCCTTGCGGGAACATCTGCTGCAGCAGGCTCGCCGCCATCGGCGAGCGCACGCTGTTCTGGCCGCATGCGAACAATACGGCCTGCGGATTGCGCGCGGGCGGCGCCCCCATCGCTCAAGCTTTGTTGGATTGCGGCCGCGCGCGCCTCATGCGTCCTGCCCCTTCCAGTGGAGGACGCAGATCAGCGTGAACAGCCGCCGCGCGGTTTCGAAATCGACCCGCACCTTGCCCTTCAGCCGCTCCTGCAGCGTGCGCGAGCCCTCGTCATGGATGCCGCGGCGGCCCATGTCGATGGCCTCGATCTTGTCCGGCGTCGCGGTGCGGATCGCCTGGTAGTAGCTGTCGCAGATCATGAAATAGTCCTTCACGATCCGCCGGAACGGCGTCAGCGACAACAGATGCGCCACGACAGGCGTGCCGTCCTCCCGCCTGATGTCGAACATCAGACGGTTCCCGGTGATGGCGATGTGCAGCGTGTACGGCCCGCTCTCCGCGCCGGCCGGCGCGAACAGGTTCTGCTCGATCAAATCGTAGATCGCGATCGCGCGCTCATGCTCGATATCCGGCCCGGAACGCCCGATCGATTCCTCATCGAGCGTCACCGCGACGATGCGATTGTTGGGGTCCTCCTCAGTGGGCGGCTTGTTCATGACAGATTGAGGCGCAATCCGACGGAACGGGAATGGGCGTCCAGCCCCTCGGCCTTGCCGAGAGTCATCGCGGCCGGCCCCAGGGCGCGCAACTGGTCGGGGCCGCATTTCAGGATCGAGGTCCGCTTCATGAAGTCGAGCACGCCGAGGCCGGACGAGAACCGTGCCGAGCGCGCGGTCGGCAGCACATGGTTTGAGCCGCCGACATAATCGCCGATCGCTTCCGGCGTATGCGGGCCCAGGAAGATCGCGCCGGCGTTGCGGACCTTTGCCGCGAACGCTTCGGCATCCGCGGTCATGACCTCCAGATGCTCGGCCGCGATCGCATTCGCGAGCGGTACCGCATCGTCGAGCTTCTTCACCAGGATGATCGCGCCGAAATCATTCCACGAGGCGCGCGCGATTTCCGCGCGCGGCAGCGTTGCGAGCTGCGCTTCCACCGCACGCTCGACATCGGCGGCGAGCCGCGCAGAATCGGTGATCAGGATCGATTGCGCGCTCGTATCATGCTCGGCCTGCGCCAGCAGATCGGCGGCGATCCAGTCGGCATTGCCGGTGTCGTCGGCGATGACAAGCACTTCGGATGGGCCAGCGATCATGTCGATGCCGACCTTGCCGAACACCAGCCGTTTGGCAGCGGCAACATACGCGTTGCCGGGGCCGACGATTTTTGCAACGGGCGCGATCGTGGCCGTGCCATAGGCGAGCGCCGCCACTGCCTGCGCGCCGCCGACGCGATAGATCTCGGAGACGCCGCCGAGATGGGCGGCCGCCAGCACCAGCGGGTTGAGCCTGCCGTCGGGCGCCGGCACCACCATCACCACGCGCGGGACGCCGGCAACCTTGGCCGGCACCGCGTTCATCAGCACGGAGGACGGGTAGGCCGCGGTGCCGCCGGGCACGTAAAGCCCGACGGCCTCGACCGCGCTCCAGCGCCAGCCGAGCTCGACGCCGAGCGGGTCGACAAAGCGCTCGTCCTTCGGCATCTGGCGCTGATGGAAGCTCTCGATGCGATCGCGGGCGAGCTTGAGCGCGTCGACCGTGGCGGCATCGCAGGCCGTCACCGCGGCATCGATCTCCGCCGCGGTGACGCGCAGGCCGGCGGCGTCGAGCTCGAGCCGGTCGAATTTGCGGGTCGCCTCGATCAGCGCGGCATCGCCCCGCGCCACCACATCGTCGACGATCGCCCGCGTGGCGCGCTCGACATCGGCCGACACCTCGCGCTTGGCGGCAAGGAAGGCGGCAAAACGCTGCTCGAAATCGGCGCTGCTTCGGTCCAGGCGGAGGGGCATGGGGCGTTCTTGAATTTGGATTCAGGGTCCCTGCTCAATGGCGCGGCGGATAGGGGCCGTCAACCCTCGATGGCGGACAAAGGGGCCGAGCGGTAGATGGGGTAACGGGCCGCGGTCTGCCCTCCAAGCAAGCCGCGCTTGCTACGGCGCTATGGGTGGCGCGCTGCGC
>NZ_JBVBEF010000090.1:0-29360 GCF_055456055.1 Bradyrhizobium sp. LeoB3 | reverse complement strand
ATGCCCGCGAGTGGGCGAATTCGCACCGACCGAGATACTGACCCTGCAAATCCAAACTTGTCGGAAACCGCGGCGAGGCAAGGATGCTTCTGCACACCGCATTCGACCCCAAGACCCGGCGCGTCTTCATCGCGCATATCGCGCACAACACCGTCGAAGTGATCGATCACGCTGAGGGTAAACACGAAGCGACCCTGCGGGGATTCCAGTAGAAAAATATATCCCTCCGCTGGAACCTTTGTCGGCTGCCTCTATTTGCTCGCTGTCCAATGCTAGGAGGTAGATAGTATGACGAAAATTCTTTTTGCGACGGTCGCCATTCTCGCATTTGGGGCACCTTCATTTGCGCAGCAGGATAAAACCACCGGACAAGCGCCCCCATCAGGCACTTCCGCGTTCTACGTAGCTCAAGATCCCGCGACGATGAAATGTAAAGTTGTCACTGCCCAGCCCGCCCCTGGTGAAATGAAGGTTATCGGTACGGCTCATCCGACACAGGCGGAAGCGCAAACAGCTTTGGCAGCTGAGAGAACTTGCGCCAAGTAATGAAGCGAAGGCGCGAGTACGGGGATGGCGCATTGGTTCGACAAAACTACTGACCCGAGGCCCCAGGCCTCGGCGTCGATGTTAGGTGTTCTCGCGAACCATCGCCGACCGAACCACCGTTCCAAGCGGCGGAATGCCCTTGGTGGTCGCCAAGACCGGTGTCGCCTCCGACAGGCCCGCCGTAATCTCAATGCGACCGTTATCGATGAGACCGGTCCTGACGGCGAGGCGCGTGACCCGATCGGTAGTGATGGCGTAGACGAAGTTGCCGCGATCATCCGAACCTACGGCAGCGGTGGGTAGGGTAAGCGCATCGGGCCGTCGGTTCATTTCCAGTGAGACCTCCGCATACGTGCCCGGATAAAGCCGTTCGTCGGGATTGGGCAGGTCGATCTCGGTCCGCATGTCGCGGGTTTCGGGATCGAGGCGCAGCGAGAAGCGGGTTACCTTGCCGATGAATGGCTTACCGTCGAAACCAGACGGCTTGACAACCGCCGGATCGCCGACGTGAAGGTGAGACACGTCGTTCTCCGGAACGTCGCAAAACACCCTGATCGTGTCGATCCGCTGCAGTGTGAAAAGTGATCCTGCGGACGGCGTCGTCCGCGTTGCCGCGGCGGCCTGGACCAGATCGCCCCGGTTCACCTGGCGCCGCGCGACCACGCCATCGAAAGGCGCCACGACCTGCGTATAGGCAAGCAGCGTCTTGATCCTCTCCACGGTGGCGGCGGCGACGTCGACCTGGTGGGCCGCGAGATCGCTGTTCGCCTCCGCAACGCCGAGGTCCGCCTTGGCGATGGCCGCATTGGCGTGCACCTGATCGAGTGTCCGGTCGCTGATGAAGTTCCGTCCCTGACCCAGCTGCTCCCGGTCCTTCGCCAGGGCGTCCTGAAGCGCCAGCTCTGCCTTGTTGTGATCCAGCTGACGGCGCGCGCTCTCCAGCGCACTTCGTTTGGCTTCCAGCTCGGCCTTGGCTTCGGCAAGCTCCTGCTTCATTTCCGGAACGTCGATGACCGCGAGCACTTGACCTGCCTTCACGTGATCGCCGATGTCGACCCGAACCTCTGACAGGTACCCTGCGACTTTGGCGAAGAGATCCGCTTCCTCAAAAGCTTCGAGGGTCGCATTGGTTTGAAGACGTTGAGCCACCGTGACTCGGCGTGGCCGCACAACCTCGACCCGCGGAGGGTCATCGATCTTTGTTTGCTTCACTGGTGATGGCGATGCCGCCAAGTGTTGCCGTTCAACAGCGATGGTTCCTGCTGCGAGGCCGACTAACAAGACCTTGATGACGGTTCGGCTTTTGAAATTCATAGTACGTCACCTCTAGGATCCATTCTGGTCGTTCGCTTATTCCGCCGCCAGCTCGCGGGACTTCGCTGTTCGGTCGCCAGCATACCGCACAGCCCCGAGCTGCGACTCCGGCTCAAAATGGCGGCAATGCGGGTCGTCAGGATCCAGCGACGCGGAAATCGGCGTATGTCGCGACTGGAGTATGGCTATGATCGCGGGCAATATGATGAGGGTAACGCAGGTTGCGCCGAGCAGACCGCCGATCACCGCCCGCCCAAGGGGTGCGCTTTGCTCTCCGGTTTCGCCTAGTCCGAGTGCCATCGGCAACATTCCCGCCAGCATCGCGAAACTCGTCATCAAGATCGGACGCAGGCGGCTTCGTGCGCCTTCGATGGCTGCCTCCCACGGCTCGCGGCCTTCAGCGCGGCTGCGCTCTGCGAAGGTTACAAGCAGGATGGCGTTTGCCACGGCGACACCGATCGCCATGATCGTGCCCATGAACGATTGAATGTTGAGCGTGGTCTGGGTCAACCAAAGCATGACTACAACTCCCGCCACTACGCCGGGAATCGTCAATCCCACTGCCAGGGAAAGCCGGAACGACTGGAAGTTGGCGGCCAGCACCAGAAGGATGACGCCCACCGCTGTCAAAAGTCCCAGACGGAGGCCGCCGAACATCTCCGCCATCGGCTGGATCGCCCCGCGCAACGTCACACTCACCCCATTTGGCGGCTTTCCTACATCGCTGATCGCCTGCTGCACATGGCTTGCTACACGTCCTAGATCCTCGCCGTTGATATTCGCGCTAAGCGTCAGCATCCGTTGCATGTTGTAGCGGTCATATTCGCCGAGCGCTGTGCTATCCGTAACGTGAGCAAGATTGCGAAGGTCGATCTGTTGGCCCGACCGGCGAGCGATTGGCAGGTTCTTCACCTCTTCCAGCGAATTCATCCGGCGCTCGGGGATCTCGACTTGCACCTGATATCCAATACCGCTCTTTGGATCGGCCCAATAATTGGCCGAGGTGTAGCGACTGGATGAGGTACCCGCGACGATCGATTTCGCCACGTCGTCCGTCGTTACTCCCAGAACGCCCGCTCGCTCGCGGTCGACGGCGACAGCAACCGTCGGGTAATCAAGTTCCTGCTCGAATTCCAGATCTCGCAGCGTCGGCACCTGTCCCAGCCTCGCTCGCAGCTTATCGGCATATTGGCGGCTGTTGGCGAAGCTCGGCCCGCTCACAGCGACTTCGATCGGGGTTGGCGCGCCGAAGCTCATCACCCGGCTGACGATGTCGCTTGGCTCGAACGAGAAGCGTACACCGGCCAGTTCCTGCGGCAACTTCTTGCGCAGCCGCTCCTTCAAATCCTCGATGCGGATTCCGGCGCCACGCTTTAGTTGCACCTGCAGCACGGCTTCCTCGGACCCGGAACTCCAGAGATAGATGGTATTGATCGGGTAGTTGGGCGGCTGCGTTCCGACAAAGCCAAGACTAATGTCCACATTGTCGGGCCCCACCTCGCGCTTGATGATATCGAGTGTTCGCAGCGCAATCTGCTCAGTACGCTCGATCCGCGTTCCCGCCGGAGCCCTAAGATGCAATTGCATCTGGCCGGTATCCACGGTCGGAAATATCTCTGTGCCGAGCGAGCTGCCGACCACGAGAATGATGGCACCGGTCGCAACCAGGTAAGAAAGCACGGTAATGCGTCGGTGCTTCATGATCGTGCGCGTAAGCCGATCGTATCTGGCGCGGCATCGATCAAAAACGCTCTCTTGTGATTTGTGTTGCGTGTCCGGATTGCGCAGCATCCAGACCGATAGTACCGGCACAAAGGTGCTGGAAAGCAGATACGACCCCACCATCGCGAAGCCGACCGCCAAGGCGAGCGGCACAAAAAGATTGTGTGCTGCGCCGGTCATGAAGAAGGCTGGAATGAACACCGCCAGAATGCAGAGCATGGCCACGAAGCGAGGCAGCGTGGTTTCGGCCGTGGCCAGGCTTGCGGCGCGGGCTAGGCTATGGCCATCACCGAGACGCGTGTGAATGTTCTCGATGGTGACGGTCGCTTCGTCGACCAGGATGCCGACAGCCAATGCCAACCCACCCAGCGTCATGATGTTGATCGTCTGACGCGATACCCAAAGCGCGATTACCGACGCCAGGATTGCCAGCGGAATATTCAGGACGACAACGAGCGAACTGCGCCAGTCCCGAAGGAAAAGCAGCACCATGAGACCCGTTAGAACCGCACCAAGCGCCCCTTCTACGAATAGGCCCTGGATCGCGCGAGTCACGTATGGGGATTGATCGAACTGGTAACTTACCTGAACGTCGCTTGGCAGTACGGATTGGAATCGTGGCAAGTTGGCTTTGACGGCCTGGACGACCGCGAGGGTCGAAGCGTCCGCGCGTTTGGTGACGGGGATATAGACGGTGCGGCGCCCATTGACGAGTGCGTAGCCGGTCTGAATGTCGGCGCCGTCTTCGACCGTTCCGACATCGCGTATGAACACGGTCTGTGTTCCGTGCGAGCGGATGGGAATGTTGCTCAGCCCCTTGAAATCTCCGACAACAGAGTTGAGGGGCACCATCGGCATGAGATCGCCGATGCGGACATTGCCAGATGGACTGATCGTGTTGCCGGCGGCCAATGCCTGCACCACCTCGTCCGGCGACATGTTGTAGGATCGGAGCTTGTCGGGATCCAAATGAACCAGGATGGTCCGCTGGCTCGATCCGAACGGCGGCGGTGCCGACACGCCTGGCAAGGTCGCAAACAATGGGCGGACCTTGAAGAGCGCCGCGTCCTGTAGTTCGGCGACGGTTTTCGTCTCGCTGGTGAAGACGAGATCGCCGACCGGAACGCTGCCGCTGTCGAACCGCATCACGAATGGCGGCACAGTGCCCGCCGGCATGAACGCGCGAGCGCGATCGACGTAGGCGACCGTCTCCGCCGTAGCTTGCGCCATGTCGGTCCCAGGATGGAATTGAAGCTTGATCAGCCCTACGCCCTGGATCGATTTGCTTTCGACATGTTCGATGCCGGTAATGTAGAGAAAGTGGTACTCGTAATAGTTGACGATGAATCCTTCCATCTGGGCCGGGTCCATGCCGCCGTAGGGTTGGGCCACATAAAGAACGGGCACCCCGAGATCCGGGAAGATGTCGCGAGGCATGCGATCGAGCGCCAGAAAGCCCACCCATGCGACGGCTATAACCATCGTCAGAAGCGAGATCGGCCGTCGTAATGCGAACGACACCAGGTTCATTGTGCCGCCTCAGTCCGCGCGACATCGCCTGTGCGGTCGGGCGCTCCTTGACGGCGCCAACCAAAACCAGCGCTACGATTGGTAGAAAAAAGGCACATGCTCGGTCCAAGCCCTCAGCCCCGACGTCCAGCCATGACATCGAGCGAATGAGCAGAACTTGGACGGCGGGCCGTCTTGGGATGCCGGGGGTCTGCGGACCCCGACGCTCCATGAAGTAATTCAGCACTCGCGGTCGAAGAAGGGCGAAGGACTCGTGTGCACCGAATTGTGATTCTCTGCGAGAAGCGCACTATCGCGTTATTCGCCGCCGGAAAGTCGCTGATTCAGAAGCCTCTCGATCGCATTACTTACGCGGCTTCCAGAACGCGTCCCGCAGTTGCATCACTGATGCGAAAAGGCGGTTCCATTCCAATGAAGTCTGGAGCTGCAAGTATCTCCGCAATGGATGGTGACACTCGCTCGCCCAGCCACGTCGTCCAAATCGATATCATGTACCTGGCCGCGCCAGACTTCCCGGGCCCGTTGTCGTTGGTTGGACACGAAGACACGATGCATGCAGCCCGCCGAATTGCAGAGAGCCGCCGACCGCGCACAATGAAATTGGTCGAAGTGGAGCGAAATGAACTCCTCTCCATTCCGCCCCTTGAGATACCGTAGAAATCCTGTCCGAACGCGTGGCTCGTCCTCACCACAAGCTCTCTGCGCCGCACGGATGACCGAGCTGACTTGCGGAGGAAGTTGCTGCAGCCTATCGGCCGAAAGCAATGCCCAGTCGTTCCGACCGCCGATTGCGCTAAGCGCCGATGCTGACGAAGTGATGGCCAGCACAAATAGCGTTGTAACCGCCATGATGTTTCTCATATCGCGGCTCCCGTCTTGACCTGCCCAGACGCGACGGCGAGATGAAGTTACACCTACTGTCGGGCTTGCGCAGCGAGCCAGAGCGGCCGCAATGGAAATATTTCCGTTAGGCGCCAGTGCGGGATGCAGTTTTCCCAAGTGCGGTCCTTCCTCCGGAAGTCTGCCGGCTGTCGCTTTCACGCGCGACCTACGCTCGTGGCGTGTCGAGAAGGAACGGTAGGATCGTATCCGCGACCGCGTCAGGAAACTCTTCGTGGATAGCAAGCTTCCCCGTTGGCAGGTGCTTGATGTTCACATTGGGCAGACCTGCAAGTTGCTCCATCTCGGCGCGCGACTTGGGCGGCGTCTGGTCACCAATTATGGCGAGCATTGGCAGGTTGGCGCGCCGGACAAGATCCAGGAATGCCTCACGGCTGTCGACCCGATCGAGCGCCCCGGTGACAAAACGGACCGATCCGTGCCGCGCGCCCGAAGCGCGGGTGATAGCCAGCTTTGCCGCGAGCCGCTCATGCGTCAGCCATTTTGGATCGGTGTAGACATGTTCGCGCGCCATCTTCGACACCACAAATCGGCTGACATTGAGCCGGTAAAGCAATGGACCAATCCCGGGGACATCGACCGCCGTCCGCACGCGGGCGAACCACGGCCGCCGACCGCCCATCATGGTCGGTAATGGCCCTCGCCAGGTCGGTGCGATCAAGACCAGACGGTCGATCGTGCCCGGCTGGTGGACTGCCTGATAAAGGGCGTAGGCCGCGGCATGTCCGGCCGCAATCACCGCAGGTGGCTGGGAAACGCCTTGGCTCAGGAACCAGTTGAGGAATGCCGAGAGAGTCGCCGGCGACCAGTCGACGCGCGGTCGCGCCTGATTGCCAAAGCCGGGCCAGTCGATCGCCGCAACGCAGAACTGCGATGATAGCCGGTCAAGGAGCGAACGCATTTCTTCGCGCGTCGAGATCGAACTCAGTGCAGGCAAAAGTACAACCGGGGCTCCTGCGCCGGCTTCCTCCATGCCAAGCGTGATCGCTCCGTTCGGTGACATCCACCGTATCATGCGCTCCATGCTGGCTTATCCATTTACTCCCATCATCAGCGGCCACCCTCCGAGCCCGATAACCGTAATGGCTGCAAAGGTTTCCAGTCCCACGGCCAGACGGTTGCGGATCATCTCAGTGCGCAAAATAAGCGGCAGAAGCCACGTTCGCGCGAATACCGCCGTCAGCGGGAAGAGCGCGACCGTGAAGGTCATGCCGGCAGCAAAGAGAGTCGACAGCAGCAAGCCCCACTGAATTGTACCATGCGCCAAGGCGTAGGTCATGATGAAGGTCGTGAGGGGACAAGGAATAAGGCCAGTTGCGATCGCAAGAAGCGGTGCCGGGCGACCGCGATGGTGGTGAGGACGAAAAGCCCGCGACAAGAGCCAAAATCCGATCAGGACGATCAGGACTTGGCTTGCCTGTTCCAGCGCCAGCGCACGGCCGGCGCCGCCGATCGTGTGCTTGAGCACGGCATAGCCGGACAGGACCAGGATCACGGCGGAGCCGACATGCGTGAAGATCAGAAGCAGGCTCGAGCCGAGGGCGCCTCGCCAGCGGCCCTCCGCCGTATAGTACGAGGCCAGCACCGACTTGCCGTGGCCGGGCAGCAGGGCGTGCAACATGCCGAACGCGAACGCAGCCGCGGCCAGCGACGGCAACGCGGTGGCCCCGCCCGCCTCCAGCGCCTTCAACGCCTGAGACGCATTCGCATAGAGCGCGCGCTGCGCTTCGAAGATTGAATCGAACCCTGCGATCAATGGACCCGTCCGCTTATTTGCTCAGGCATCGTTGGGCCAGCGCCGGTGATGCTCGTCAATGACGAACACGTGAGCGTGGCGTTTCATGGGCGCGCCCTGCAGATGGGGATCGTCGGGCGCAAGGTCGGAATGATCGTGCTCGATGATCTCCGGATCGTCCGCCGGCCACATGATCCACGCCGCGACGACGCCGACAAACGTGATCGCCGCGAGCACTAGCGCGGTTGCGGACAGGCCTGTCGAATTCCCGAGCCAGCCGGCGATGGGATAGCTCAACAGCCAACAGGCATGCGACAGGGCAAACTGCGCCGCGAACACCGCAGGACGGTCGGAAGGCTGCGCCGAGCGTCTCAACAACCGTCCGGTCGGGGTCTGAACCGCGCTGTAGCCAATTCCCATCAATGTCCATGCCATGAGCAGGACCAGCCACATCTGATCGTGCCCGATACGGAGAACAGCCATCAGTCCCAGCAGCAGGACCGTCAGCAGGGCGGCGGCGGAAAGCATCACCACGCGATCCGGCAACCGGTCGAGCACCCTCGGCAACAGCAGCGCCGCGAGCATCGAGCCTCCGCCAAAATAGGCGAGCGCGATGGCGACATCGTTGTCGGGCCGCCCCAGCACCGCGCGAACCAGTACCACGGTATTGACGATGACCATGGCGCCCGCGGCGGCAACCGACAGGTTCAGTGCGAGCAGCCCGCGCAGGCGCGGCGTTGCCAAGTAAATCCGGACGCCCTTGGTGGTCTTTTCGTAGTACGACTGGCCCGCTTCAGCCTTCGCTGTGGTCGAAGGCAGCCGCACGGAGACCACCAACAGCGCGGAACATAGAAAGCCGATCACCGTGCCGGCAAACAGATTGTTGAACGAGATCACCGTCAGCAGCGCCGCCGCCAGCGTCGGGCTGAGCAGGTTCTCGAGATCATAGGCCAGGCGCGAAAGGGACAGGGCGCGCGTGTAGTCGCGCTCCTCCGGCAGCACGTCCGGAATGGTTGCCTGGAAGGTCGGGGTGAAGGCCGCGGATGCGGATTGCAGCAGGAAGATCAGCACGTAGACCTGCCAAACCTCGGTGACGAACGGCAGCGCGACCGCGACCGAAGCCCGCAGCAGGTCCATGGCGACCAGGAACGGCCGGCGAGGCACATAGCCGGCGAGGCTTCCCGCGATCGGCGCGATCCCGACATAGGCGATCATCTTGATCGCAAGCGCGGTTCCCAGCACCGCGCCCGCCTTCTCGCCGGCAATCTTGAAGGCCAAGAGTCCGAGCGCCACCGTCATCAGGCCGGCGCCGATCAGGGCGATGACCTGGGCGGCGAACAGATGGCGGTAGGTGCGGTTGGCGAGGACGGACAGCATGGCAGGCTATTCCGCTGCCCGTCTCGGCACGAAATGGTGTTCTGTCTCCGGTTGCGAGCGCCGCGGCGCGAAATAGGCATACAGCGCGGGCAGGACGAGCAGCGTCAGCAGCGTCGCCGTGAGCAGCCCCCCGATCACGACAGTAGCGAGCGGCCGTTGCACCTCCGCGCCGGTACCGGTCGCCAGCGCCATCGGCACAAAACCAAGCGACGCAACGAGAGCAGTCATGATGACCGGTCGGAACCGGGTCAATGCGCCTTCCTGAATCGCGGTCCGCGTATCCACGCCGTCGCTGATCAGCTTGCGGATCTGGCTCAGCATCACGAGCCCGTTCAAGACGGCAACACCGGACAGCGCAATGAAGCCGACTGCGGCCGAAATCGAGAACGGCATGCCGCGCAGCGACAGCGCGGCGATGCCTCCGGTCAGGGCCAACGGCACGGCGCTGAACACCAGCAGGGCGTCGCGTGCCGATCCGAGTGCTCCCAGCAGCAACAGGAAGATCAGCGCAAAACACCCCGGCACGACAAACAACAGGCGCTGGCGGGCAACTGAGAAATTCTCGAACTGGCCGCCCCAGGTCAGGTAGGTGCCCGGTGCGAGCTTCACCTGCTCGGCGACCTTGGCCTGCGCCTCGGCCACCAGCGAGCCGATATCCCGCCCGCGCACCTCGGCGGTTGCAACCACGCGCCGCTTGCCGTTTTCCCGGCTGATCTGATTGGCGCCCTCGGTCAATTCGAACGAGGCGAGCGTGCGCAACGGAATGGAGGCTGCCGGCGCATTGGGATTGGCATGCGGCAGCGGCACCGGCAGGTTTTCCAGGGCGGAGACATCGGAGCGCAACGCGTCGTTCAGGCGAACCACGATCTGGAAACGGCGATCCCCCTCGAACACGAGGCCGGCGACCCGGCCGCCGATGGCGGTTCCGATCAGGTCCTGGACGGTGGCGAGGTTGAGTCCACGGCGCGCGATCTCGGCCTTGTCGATCCTGATCTCCAGAAACGGCAGGCCGGTCGTCTCCTCGACCTTGACGTTTTGAGCACCCTCGATGCGGCGCAGGACGGTGGCAATGCTTTCGGCCATCCGCTGTATCTCGGCAAAATCGTCGCCGAAGACCTTGACGGCCAGATCCTCGCGCACGCCGGCGATCAATTCGTTGAAGCGCATCTCGATCGGCTGCGAGAAGCCGAGCTTGTTGCCCGGCAATTTGCTCGCCTCGGCTTCGATCTCCTTGATGAGATCGTCCTTGGACATCGATGGGTCCGGCCACTCGCTCTGCGGCTTGACGATGATGTAGGTGTCGGAGGCGCTTGGCGGCATCGGATCGGCGGCAAGGTCCGGCGTCCCGGTTCGCGAAAATACGAACGCGACTTGCGGGAACTTACTGACCGACTGCTCGATCAGGAGCTGCATCGCCTGCGCCTGCGCCAACGAGGTGCTGGGCACGCGCTTGACCTCCATCACGATGTTTTTTTCGTCCAGCGTCGGTGTGAATTCCTGCCCGAGCCGGGTGAACAGCGCACCCGCACCGAGGATCAAGAGTAACGCCAACCCAATCACCGGCACCGGCGCGCGGGCAGTACGGGAGAGCAGCGGCGCGTAGATGGATTTCAGTGCGCGTATGATGGCATTCTCCTGCTCGCGCACGGGCTCTGAGATGGCGATTGCGATCGCCGCCGGGACGAAGGTCAGCGACAGCACGAATGCAGCCACGAGCGCGATCATGACGGTGAGCGCCATCGGCTCAAACGTCTTGCCTTCGACGCCGGTGAAGGTGAGAAGCGGCACGTAGACCAGGATGATGATGAGCTGGCCGTAGACGGTGGGCCGGATCATCTCGGTTGCGGACGCCGTAACCGTTTCCAGCCGCTCGGGCAATGACAGGCCGCGCCCAAGCCCCCGCTGCCGTTCCGCGAGATGCCGGAGGCTGTTCTCCGCGATGATGACGGCGCCATCGACGATCAAGCCGAAATCGAGCGCGCCGAGGCTCATCAGGTTGGCGCTGAGCCGTCCCTGCAGCATGCCGGTCGCGGTCAACAGCATCGTCAGCGGAATCACGCAGGCCGTAATCAGTGCTGCACGGAAATTGCCGAGCATCAAGAACAACACCGCGATCACGAGCAGCGCGCCTTCCGCCAGGTTGGTCGCGACGGTCCCGATCGTGGCGTCGACCAGTTGGGTTCGGTTGAGCACCGTTCGGGCATGGATGCCGGGCGGCAGCGTCCGGCTGATCTCCTTGATCTTGCGGTCGGCCGCAGCGGCCACCGTGCGGCTGTTGCCGCCGATCAGCATCAGCGCAGTGCCGAGCACCACCTCGCGGCCGTCGACGCTCGCGCTGCCGGTACGCAGCTCCTTGCCGATTGCGACATCGGCGATATCGGAGACGCGGACCGGCACGCCGCCCCGGGTGGTCGCCACGATCCGGCCGATATCATCGAGATTTTCCACCCGCCCGCTGGCCCGGACGACGACACCTTCGCCGTTCTGCTCGATGAAATTGGCGCCGCGGCTGATGTTGTTCGCCTCGATGGCTTCGATTACTTGGGTGAACGACAGCCCATAGGCTGCAAGCCGGACCGGATCGGGCTGCACCTGGAACTGTTTCACGAAACCACCGATCGCATCCGCGCCAGCGACACCGGGAACGGTCCGCATCTGTGGGCGGATGATCCAATCCTGGACCGTGCGGAGATAGACCGTGCGCCGAAAATCGTCCGTCAGCCGCTCGCCTTCAGGCGTGAGGTAGCTGCCATCGCTCTGCCAGCCGGGCTTGCCGTCCTGCACCGGTGTGGTCGCGCCCGGCTTTTCATACTCCACCGCCCACCAATAGATTTCGCCGAGCCCGGTAGAGATCGGGCCCATCCGGATATCGACGCGGGGCGGAAGGTTGATCTTTGCCTCGTTGATGCGTTCGGCGACCTGCTGGCGGGCGAAATAGATGTCGGTGCGATCGGCAAACACGGCAGTGATCTGGGCGAAGCCATTGCGTGAGAACGATCGGGTTGACTCCAGGCCTGGCGTGCCGGCCAAGGCTGTTTCCAGGGCCACCGTGACCTGCTTCTCAATCTCGATTGGGGTCAGCGCCGGCGCGACCGCATTGACCTGGACCTGAACGTTGGTGACGTCGGGAACGGCGTCGATCGGCAATTTGGTCAGCGACCAGAAACCCGAAGCGGCAGCCACCAGCGTGACCAGCAGAACCAGCCAGCGCCGACGAACGGAGAAATCGACGATCCACCCGACCATCGCCTAGTCCTCGTCGCGAGATTTTGCGAGTTCCGCCTTGAGCGAGAAGGTATTCGAGACGGCGATAGTTTCGCCGGGATTTATCCCGGAGGCGATCTCGACGGACTGCCCGTCCTGCTCGCCAAGCACGACGCTGCGCTTTTCGAACCCGTCCTTATTGCGAACGAAGATCGCCTTTCCACCGTCGACATTCTGGATCGCGGTTGCGGGCACGACGACCTCGACCCGACGCTCGCTGAATGCAATCGCGGCTGTGACGAACGATCCCGGACGCCAATACCCATTCGTGTTATCGAGAGCGGCCACGACGCGTGCTGTTCGGGTTTCCTTGTCGAGCAACGGGCTCACGAACACGATCTTGCCGGTTGCCGTCTCGGGCAACCCGCGCGCGGAGACGCGCACCGACTGGCCCTCCCTGACCTGCGGCAGATCGGCGGAAGAGACCGACAGCTCGACCCAGACGCGGCTGAGATCGACAATGACAAACAGCTCGGTCTCAAGATTGTCGCGCCCGACCGCCGCGCCAAGCTCGACCTTGCGTTCGGCAAGCCGACCCGACACCGGGGCACGGACGTTCTGGCTGCGCAGCGACGCGTCCGGGGATTGCGGCAGGCCGGCGATTTCGTCGGCCTCTACGCCCAATGCGAGCAGCTTCTGGCGAGCGATGTTGAGGCGCATCTCGGTCTGCGCGGCAGCATTGCGCGACTTGATGTATTGCTGCTCGGGAACGGCACGCCCCTCCCACAGCGACTTATCGCGCGAGGTGAGGTCCTGCTGCAATTCGTTGGCAAGTCGGGCGGCGAGATACTCGCTCTTGGCATCCGCCACTTCGCGGCTTTCGAGGACAGCAAGTACTTCGCCCTTGGTGACGTCATCGCCGATATTCTTGCACAGTTCGGCCACTGTCCCCGATAGCTTCACCGACACATGGGACACCCGGCCCGCATCTGGAATCACCGTCCCTGGCACGACCAGACGTTTTGCGACCATCCCGGGACCGATTGTTGCGAGGTCGATGTGGGCCAGCTTGATCCGATCGTCGTCCATGGCAACGACGGGTATCTTCGGCGCGGCCTGCTCGGATTTGCCGTCGCGTTGCGGCGGCGCATTGCTCGGTGCGATGCCGACGGTACGCTGCAGCCTCGTCGAAACGTCCGGCATCAGTGCCACGACCGCGGCGCCCGCCAGAAAGGCGACGATTGCAATTATTGATCGGTTCGCCATCGAAGTCTCTGATGCGGCCTGAACATGCTCGCTGTGCCGCGTTAAAGATATTTCGAGATGGCCTTGAACTCGGCCAACACGCCCTTGGTCGATTTCGCGGATCCATTCGCGGCGGCATCCAGGCAGTGATCAA
Source organism: Bradyrhizobium sp. LeoB3 (assembly GCF_055456055.1). NCBI lineage: Bacteria > Pseudomonadati > Pseudomonadota > Alphaproteobacteria > Hyphomicrobiales > Nitrobacteraceae > Bradyrhizobium > Bradyrhizobium sp. LeoB3. Next base: position 15,633 of record NZ_JBVBEF010000090.1, on the reverse strand, counting down.
CATGATCATGGATCAGCGTCCGCTTGGCCTCGCCGATCGCCTTTTCGACGGCATGCAGTTGCTGGGCGAGGTCAAGGCAGGATCGGCCTTCGCCGAACATCTCGATCACTCGATGCAGATGTCCTTCGGCGCGCCGCAGCCGCTTGACGATCTCGGGGTGGGTTTCGTGGACGTGCTCGTTTGCCATGCCCGTACCCTATCCCCCTGGAGGGGATAATCGCAAGATCCAAATCGCTTCAGAGCAGCAATCGACAACTTGCAACGAGTGGATAAAGTCGCGTAAACTTATTCACCGGGGAAGGGCAGACTCCCCGTCAGACTTTTCGGTCCAAGCTCTGCGCGACACGCGATTCGTCGTGGAGCTTGCGCATGAACACCGAACGGAACGCCTCTCAACATCACACTGTCGCCATCCTCTCGCGCGGAGATGCTGCCGCACGTCGAGACGCAACCCCACAGAACAGCCGCTTTGTCAGCGTTTTCGAGGCCCTAGCCTCAGTTGGCGTCGAGGGCCGCCCCGTCATCTACGATGAAATCTTCGCTGATGCGGTTCGCGACCAATTGCTTGCGGTCGATGGAGTCCTTGTCTGGGTCAATCCCATTCATGAAGGGAAGACGCGCGCGGCGCTCGACCAATTGCTGCGGGAGGTTGCGGCAAGAGGCCCCTGGGTGAGCGCACATCCCGATGTCATCCTGAAGATGGGGGTCAAGGAGGTGCTTTACCGAACGCGCCATCTTGGTTGGGGCGCGGACACGCATCGATACGACAGTGCGGCCGCCTTCCGCGCCGAATTCCCATCGCGGCTGCGGACTGATGGCCCACGCGTGCTCAAGCAAAATCGGGGCAATGCCGGTGAAGGCGTTTGGAAGGTCGAGTCCCTGCCAGACACCAACGCAACAGTGCGGGTGCTGCATGCGCAGCGCGGCAGCCTGCCCGAGGACATGCCGCTGGAGGCCTTCATCGTTCGCTGCGAGCCGTATTTCGGGTGGGGAGGCTGCATCATCGATCAACCGTTCCAGCCGCGCCTGCCGGAAGGGATGATCCGCTGTTATATGAGCGGCTCTAAAGTCGCCGGGTTTGGGCATCAATTGATCAAGGCCTTGATACCGCCGCCGCCGGAGGGGCCCGACTCGCCTGAGGCGCAGCCGGGGCCACGGATCATGCACGGGCCCGACGCCGCGTCGTTCGAGGCGTTGCGACGATTGATGGAAGACGAATGGACACCACAAATGCTGGAAACGCTCGGCATCGATGGACCCTCGCTCCCGGTCATCTGGGACGCGGATTTCCTCTATGGCCCGCGCGACAAGTCCGGCCGCGATACCTACGTCCTCTGCGAAATCAACGTGAGTTCATGCTTTGCCATTCCCGACGAGGCGCCGGCAGCGATCGCGCTGACGGTTAAAGACCGTCTTATGCGAACTTATGGAGCAAGATGAAAGCACGACGCGGCGCAGCGCCGGAGCGAGTCGGCCGGGAACGAGTCCGCTCACGATCTGCACGCGCCCGATGTGCCGCGCGTTCGCTATGACCTCAATGAGCGCCTGATCGAGCGGCAGCGTGCCCTGGTGCCTCGCAAGCTCGGCGCAATGGGCGACACGCTTCAACTCCGTGCGGGCGGCCTGGTGGGCCATCTGAATTGCCGCTCCTCACCAAGCTTGATCTCAGGGTCGCGCATCGACCTGATCGAGCACCGACCGAGGACGAAGCAGACCTCTCCCGGCTGGTCCACAGGTGGAGATGGTTTGTCGCATTGGCTGTGGGACGCTTCAGTAGCTGCCGCTGGAAAACGTGTACGAAAATTCGCTCCAGGGCGGATTTTGGTGCACGTCTTCAATCGGCTGGGCTTGGCAAAGGAGGTGGCCGTTGGTTTGATATTTCTGCGATTTGATAAGTAAAGCTTAGCGAAAAGCTATATTCTCAAACTCCTATGGTTTGAAAATATGCCAAGCATGACTGAGCGTTCCGCCGGTAAATTAAACCACCTCGAACGGACCCTTCCTGAGGGCCTCCTTGTCGATTCTGCATGGATGACGAAGCACGGATACTCGACTGGCCTGCGTAGCCAATACGTCGCGTCAGGCTGGCTCGTTCAGCCGTCCCGCGGAACCTTCAAGCGCCCGCTCGGAACGCTGACTTGGCAGAAGGTCATCATATCGCTCCAGACCCTGCTTCAGCGCCCCCTCATAGTTGGAGGACGGACCGCGCTCGAACTGCAAGGATTCTCGCACTATCTCCGGCTTACAGGACCAGCCGTCGTTTACCTTTACGGTCACGATGCTCCGCCCGGCTGGTTATTCAAGCTGCCGCTCAAAGAACGATTCACCTTCCGGAAGAGCCAGGTGCTCTTCAACTCCGATCCCGTTACCAAGGGACTCGAGAACTATGCCTGGAATGTTCAGGACAACACTGGCGAAGCGGGATCATTCAAGAAAGTCTGGGGCCAGGCCGAGTGGCCATTGACCGTTTCGTCACCCGAACGGGCGCTGCTCGAATTGCTTGACGAATTGCCAAACAACGAGAGCTTCCATCAGGTCGACATGCTCGTCGAAGGCTTGCGTAACCTCAGTCCGCGGCGACTGCAAAAGCTTCTGGAGGACTGCAAGAGCATTAAAGTCAAACGCCTGTTCTTCTGGTTCGCCGAACGTCACAATCACTCATGGCTCAAGCAAATAGACCGCAGCAAGGTCAATTTGGGGAAAGGGAAGCGCATGCTGGTAAAAGGCGGGAAGCTCGATCCGAAATACATGATTAGTGTGCCGGAGGACCTGAGTGCCCCTGCTTGAGCGATTTCAGCGCCAGGTCGCGCTGCTAATCGAAGCTCTGCCGTTTGTGGCGGAGGAGAAGGATTTTGCCCTCAGGCGGTACGGCCATCAATCTATTCGTACGAGATATGCCCCACCTTTCGGTCGACATCGACCTGACGTATTTGCCCGCGGGCCCTCGGCCCGAGCCATTGCCCGGGATTGATGCCGCCATGAACCAGCGCGCGTCATTGCGGCGTCGGAAGACGAGGTGGCTGGCGTACTCCATGGCTAAGAAGAGGGCTGGGAGTTGGTCGCGCGGCAGCACATTCCTCTGCGGCAACCTATTCGCGGTCGGCGGAATTGGTTTCGGATCGATTACGCGGAGGGAGCTGTTTGCTTGGCAACGATTCGCCAACCATTCACGCCTCCCTTCGGACAGCGCTAACGAATCAAAAAACGTTTTGCCCCACGTTTGCGGTCACCAAGTCAATTTGGGGAGCCGGATATGAACGGGGCAGCGGTCGTCCTAGAGAATGTGCGCCGATTCCGCACGATAGCTTCGCTGTGCCGCCAAACTGCGGCCTTTCGGCCGGTTCAAAGTTGCTCTCTCCTGACGCAAGCGGAAGAATGGGAGCATATGGCAGTAGCAGAGCTCGAAGACTATTTTGCTGCTTGCGCTCCCCTTCAGGTTATCAATTGACTCTTTTGCGCGCCGCAAGCTCGAGCCTTCAGGGCTGGGTCAAGGCGCGCTAACGGTGGCTTCGCTGGATGCAGCGCAGCACAGACGGCCGTGGGTCTGCAGGCAGAGGTAACTATCCTCGATCATGATGTCGTCTTGTGAAACGTTTGCCGACCACATCGAACGCCTGCCCGCTATTTTAGGTGATCAACCGAGAGATGGCCCAGCCCGGATCTCATCATCGGGTGCAGCACTGATCTCAGGGCCCGCTGCGCCTAAGCCAATCAGTCACTCAGCCGCAGCGGCGCTTGCCACGCGATCATCTTTCGGCTGTAAGGTTGCAATTGCAAAGCCCGAAGACGATTTGTTTCCGATTTACGAGCCTTAGTTGAGTCTGACGTGTACAAGTAACCCGTGAGCGCATGCGTGCACGGTTGCGGAGTGCAATGCTCCCACCGACCAAGGTCTCACGGCGATGCGCCTATCCGCCGACTGCCGGCATTTGAGACACGGCTCTTCAGCGCAGGCCTAACGAGCGCTGATGCTGTTTTCTCCAAGCACTATGCCGAGGCCCGTCCCCACGGCGCCGACAAACTGAAATTGAATTCCTTCATTTTCAAGTGTAGCTCTCAAGCGGGCAAGCGTGTCATCATGCGGCACCGAGCGTCCTAGCTCGTATTGCGCGATGGCGCGCTCGGACAGTCCTGATTTGAGACACAGCTTTCCCCGACTCCAGCCAAGCCAGGCGCGCGCAGCGCGCAATTGATTGGGGCTGATTGCGGTCATATTAACCATATTCTCACCGAAAAGTGGAAGTTTCCGCGGTAATGTGGTAAATGATCGGTTAACGTGCTGCCGAAGACAGAACGTCTGCCAACAAGCGAGCCATCGAAAGCTAACATCGAATCCTTGAACATGGATTTAGATGAGCGGGCACGCGTGTCCTCAAGAGGCGGGTTGCTAGGACCCACTCACGCAATCGAATCCTTGACTTCGGCCGCGCGGCTAATTTTCGCGGGCACCTAACAGATCACGTCCAACCTGTTGCTACGGGAGTGTTTACATGCCCGCTTCAGCTACACGTGCGCCAATTGCTGCGGCAATTCCCTGCTTCTCACCATGTTCACCCATGCGCTGGTGGCGATTACGTCAACCGGATACCTTTTCGCTCGACGATATAGCAATGATACGTCGGGCAATGATTGGCACGGAAATTCCGGGGGAGCCCGAATGGCGCAGCGCCGTGCTGGGGAATGCGCCGATCGCCGTGGGAGTTGCAGTTCGACAGCTCAAATCGAAGCGCATCGGTGCGGCTGAGGTCGATCTGGCCCTGTCGGCTGTACTTTGCTGCGCAATCGAAGGGAACGCAGCATCTGCGATCGTTGTGTCTTCAGCCCTGAGGCGTCGCTCGAAGATCGACGTCCGCTGCAAGATGCTGAGTGAGCTTTGGCTCTTTGCAGACTTCTAGCGTGCTCGCCTCGCTGGACTGATGGAGGGACGGACCATGACTGGGACAGCCTCTTGTGGCGACTTGGCCACGCTTCATGCGCAACTAACTCGGCTTCTGAACGACATTCGAGAGTTGCGCGTGAAGACAGCGCCGGCTCCGATTCATTTGGAGGAAGCTCCGCTGGTTGACCAATGGTCGATCGGTCTCATTCCGGTTCCTTGCATCGTTGGGACGATGGTCGGGTGCCCAATTTTCCGCAACCAGCCGCGCGTCCACACGCAACAGGCTGTCCTGATCGACCCCAAAGCCGGCTGGGCTCGAACGTGGTCGGGATTCTATCGACTCGGCACCAGACAAGTCCTCGAGAGCGGCGATCAGTGATGAGCGACCTCATTCTCTCTGTTAGCAGTTCGACTGCTTAACTCCTGCTGACACAGCCGGCGTCGATAAGGTCCGGGCGAGCGGCACAGACCGACAACTCGACGAGAAAGCGCGGCTCTATGGTTGGGGTGCTGATTGCTTACGACGCAACACGCGCACTTCGAACGGCGGACCGGTACCAGCCCGGCAAGACAATCAGGCTCATATGGGACCTGCGAACCGTCGTTACCTGCGGTTGCGTTGCAGATGGAAGGCTCCGTCGAGATCTTCGCAGCTCCCAAAAAGGGATGGGGTAGCGGTATGGCGGCTAGTGATTGGCGAGTCGAGCTCGTAAAGGCCTATCCGGACCTCTTGCAACCGGTCGGCGACCCGCCCGCGGCTGAGGGCTGGCCCGAGGTCGGCGAAGGCTGGCGCGACCTGCTGGAGCGCGCGTGCGCCCGGATCCGGGCAGCGGTTGAGGCCGACGGCGGGACCTTTCACGCGACGCAGATCAAGGAGAAGTACGCGACTCTCAGATTCTATTTTGATGGCACCTTGTCTCCAGAGGCTAAGGCGAAGGTCGAGGAAGCCATCGACCTGGCGGAAGCCCGCAGCGCCTGCACCTGCGAGGTCTGCGGCGAGCCCGGCCGGCTCTACGGCACAAGCTGGCTGATGACGCGCTGCACCGAACATGCCGAGGGGCGGAGCCCTGTCGGGTTTCAGCCCGAGTTCGAGAATGTCCACATCAAGGAACAATGGGTCGGAAACCAGCGGATCGTCCGGTGCCGCCGCTACGACCGCGAGACCGACTCGTTCGTCGACGTCGATCCAGGCTCCCTCGGAATCGAGGAGGAGTGAGATGGCACCCATCGTCAAAGATTGGCGGATCGAGCTCATGCGGGCGCATCCTCGGCTCTTCTTGGTTATCGCCGGTAAGCCGGAATACCTCTTCGGCTCCCCTCTCTGCGAAGCTGGCTGGCGCGACATCATCGAACGGATGTGTGGCCGTATCGAGAATGCGTTGCAGGATGATGAGCGCTTTGAATTCGTCCGCATCCGGCAGAAGTTGGGGATTCTGCGCGTCAACTGGGATGCCGAGGTTTCGGACGACACAGCAAGCAAAATCGGTCACGCCGTCGACCTTGCGGTCGCACGATCCGCCTGCACTTGCGAGATCTGCGGGAGCGTCGGTCGGCTGTACAGCAGCCGCGGCTGGCTCAGTACGCGCTGCACCGAACACACAACGGGCGATCCGGTGCCGATCAAGACCGGTTGGGAGAACATCCGATTGTTGCGACGACGTCGCGGAGAGACCGAACTCTACTGCGCGCGCTACGACCGTGAGGCGGACACGCTAACCGAGATCTCGCCCGGCTCTCCCGAACTGGAGGAATAGATGGCCAGATTTCGCTGCTCCGCCTGCGGCCGAGAAGGCGGGCTCGTCTACGACCCTCAACGGCATGAATGCCCACGCTGCGGCTCGAAGGACGTGGTCTTCGCTCTGGCTGTCGACGAATTGCCCGACGAGATCATCGAAACGATCGCTTCCGCCGAGCCGCTCGACGATCCCGAAACCGATGGGGGCTGACGCGTGGCCCTGATCACGTCCGAATTGATCCGCAACTGGCATCAGACTGGAGACGCACGTCCGGTATTTGACGTCATGATCATTGCCCGAGGACACTGACATCAAGAGCGAGGCTACACGCTGCGACGCGCGCGGTTCGGCATCGATCTGATCCGCTATCCGGACTACGACGATTTCTACAGTCCGGCCACCATTTTGATGGGAGACGACGAGAACGGCGAGTTCCAGGTCACCACCGAGATCCTGTGGATCGACGCCGGCCGCGAGTGGGCGGTCTGCGAAGATTGCTTCTGGTGGACGCCTCTCGACGACCACAAACGCAACGAGGATTGACGTGCGGCTCTGGATCATGTCCGACATCCACCTCGAACTGACCCGCGGCTGGGACCTGCCGTCCCCGGCCGAGCGGCCGGATTTCGACGTCATGGTCGTCGCCGGCGACCTCGTGCCGCGCATGGAGCGCGGAGTGAAGTGGTTGCTCGAGCGCGTGCCGGATCGGCCCGTCATCTACGTCGCAGGCAACCACGAGTCTTATGGCTGCGACCTCGATCGCACGGTCGGAAAAGCCAAGGCCGCAGCAGATGAATCGAATATTCATGTCCTGCAGAACGAGACTATCCGGATTGGCGAGGTGACTTTTGCCGGCGCGACGGCATGGACAGATTTCGCACTCTTCGGCGACGTGCACCGCGCCATGACGGTGGCGGCCGAGCGGATGAACGATTTCAAGAAAATCAGGGTCGGTCGCTATGTCGAGCGCTTCCGGCCGCCACATGCGCTGGCCCGGCACCGGGAATCGCGCGCGTTCCTGGAGAGCGAGATGCGCAAGGAGCGATCCGGACCCCTGGTGGTCGTCACCCATCATGCACCGATGCCGGGCCGCGGGTATCGGCTGGCTCCGCACTATCCGGGTGTTCGGCTGGCCGACGAAGAAATCTTGACTGCCGCCTATCGCAGCGATCTCACGTCCCTGATGTGGCCGGCCCCGATGGGGGACGGCAAGAACGCGTTGCGGCCCGCCGACCTCTGGATCTACGGTCACACGCATGAATCCGAGGAGGTCACCATCGGTCACACGCGCATCGTCAGCAATTGCAAGGGTTACGGCCCGTGGTTACCGGGTCGGCAGCGCACCTGGGATAACCCGAACTTCGATCCGAATTTCGTAATCGGAATCTGAGCTAAGCATCCATACGGCATCGAAACAGCGTCCAGACGAACGCGTTCTTCCTTTTGTTTCGACTATTGCGTCAGAGTTCCGCAAGCGACGATTCTGAAATCGGTCGCAGGCAGCGCGCTCGGTCGGCAGGTGCATCCCATTCTATGAAGTTTGTTCTGTCGTCCTCGCTTGCGAGCAGACAATGGAACGACGATAGCGCGGAGGGCGAACCATGAGCGCGACCGATGACGATGAGCTCGATCCGCCGGCGGTAGCCGCCGACGCAGCCTCCACAGGCGCGGCCGCTGATTCCGCCGACTGGGATGACCGTCTCAAAGGCCTACCCCGGCTTCTGAGGTACGCCGTGCTAATCGCCAGCAATGCCAGTGTTATCGAGCAGCGGCTGATTGCCGAGATTGAGGAGCTTTGTCCAAAGCTCGCCGAGAGCGCCGCATGGGCCGCAACTCGGAGAGAGGACGCGGGACTGGCGCTCGCCGCTGAGCTTGACCGCCATGCCGTCATCAGGAACGAGCCAAATCTCAGGAGCCTTGCCGATTGCGTGCGGATGGTGTGTCTGCCGACACCATATGACACCACCTACTTCGATGACTACCGCAGGGTGGGCAAGGCGCTGCTTAAAGCTTTTCGTGCGACTTCAAGTCATACCGAAGAGCAACTCTGCTGCGATCTCGAAAGATTCACCTTCGGTTGGGCAGCGCTGCCGGCCTGCACCGACCTTTTGCCGAAGGGGTCGTTGGCCGCGAAGAATGCGACCTTTCTTGGAAGGCGCATGGCGGTGCACCGCATCTCCGCAGCCAAAGCGGCAGCTGAGCGGAAGAGCAAAGAAGAGGAAGAGCACCGCAAGAAGCAAGAGGCCGATGAGAAAACCGCCCCGATCCAACGGCAAGTGTCTGCGGAAGCCGTTCCCGACCGTCATCTCGTGGTCGCGCGCCTCTCGAACGAAGAGATGAAAAACACGAAGCTGAAGGATATTTTGGGTCCGCTAAGAAGCGTTATCAACGCCGCCTTGCCGCTGGCTGAAGTGCCACCGTTGCGCGACGTGCGCAACGCGCTTATGTTTGAATTCCCTTATGCAATTGACGTGGTCGACTTCGCGCTTGCCGATCTCGTTGGCCGCACCACGGTCCACTTGCGCCCTTTGCTGATCGTCGGCCCGCCCGGTGGCGGCAAGAGCAGGTTTGCCAGGCGTATCGGCGAGACGCTCGGCATCAATGTCTGGCGCGAGGATGCTTCCCGTGCCGATGGCGCGGTATTCGGCGGCACGGATCGTCGCTGGTACTCGGCCGAGCCGTGCCATCCTTTCCTCGCCATAGCCCAAGGCAAAATTGCAAATCCCCTGGTCCTAATCGACGAAGTCGAGAAGGCGGCCACACGATCCGACTATGGCCGCCTTTGGGATTGCCTGTTGGGCTTTCTCGAGCCGGAGACCAACGCCCGTTATCCAGATCCGGCATTGCAGACCAATCTCGATCTTTCGCAGGTCTCTTACATCGCAACCGCCAACAACCTCGATCCGCTGCCCTCGCCCATACGCGACCGCTTCCGGATGGTGACGTTTCCGACACCGATCGCGGACGATCTCGGCGCCTTGCTGCCGGCCGTGATTGCCGATCTCGCGAGAGAGCGCGGGCTCGATGAGCGCTGGATCCAGCCGCTCGATGGTTCCGAGCGCGCCGCGGTCGCGAGGTACTGGCGTGGCGGCTCCGTGCGCCGCCTGCGCCGGATCGTCGAGGCCATCCTGCGCGAGCGTGACCTCCGCGCAGCGATCAACTGACCATGAGCGAGGAGCCGCACAACGGTTCGATGCGTCGGATCCGGATTTGTCGCGGTCACACTGGAATCGATTGGCTCAGTTAGGAGGAGATTAGGGAATGCTATTGATCACAGTCGAACAGGTTCTTGGAGGATTCGCGCCGATGCGGCGCACGATCGCCTCGATGCGGATATCCAACGTTTCGGAGCTGGCTCCGATCTCTGATTACCGGGTGGAAGCGACAGAAGCGAGTAACCCGCTCACCGGGACGCCGCCCCGCAAAGGGGACTGCATCGTGCGTGGACACGATCGCGCTCAGTCGGTCTGGGCTTTGCTGGCGAAGGCTTCTGAGGAAGTCCTGAAGGCGGATTTCTGAGGCCGCGCGCGCCTTATTGAGACTCCTCCGATCGCCGACCACGGCGACGACCGCGTGGCAGACGGTAATGTGGCGGCTAGGTTTGCTCGGCTTGAATTCCCTGGGTAAGACGAGATTGTAAAATACGGCACCTGCCGCCTCGAGCGATCGGCCATCTATCTCGGGTATCCCGAGGAAAGCGATTCCGGCGCATCGCAATCCTTTTCGTTCCAGTTCACGATGCGCTCCGTGTGCTGCAGTGGCGGCCGATGCGGATCCGGGTGGCACTCTAAGCTCGCAATCGATGCCGGTGCCGATTTCCTGATCAGCATAGCGAACCAACCCATCCTCGAACACGCATTCCAGGTGAACGAATGAGGCCGGATCGCGAACGCCTGTCTCACGGCTTCCAGTGCAAGGGCTCCTTCGAACCCGAGGTGACACATGTTCTGCGCGTTCCAATCCACCAAAACGATGAAACCTGTTCCGATCGACAGCGCCGAGACTGAAAAAGCGCTGATCCATCTCACGCTCGATCGCAGCGTCATTGCGATCGAGCACTTCGACCAAATACAGAAGGGCAACACCCTCATCGAGGTCGACGCCATCTTCATCAGAGACCACAGGGGGCGCCATCTGCTAGATATCGATTCCAAGCGCGCCTCCGCACAGGTCGCCGAGGTCGCGAATGAGTTCTTGATTCCTCTTTGGGCAATTTCGAAGGCCAGCCTTCTGGAGGAACCGCGCTCCAGGAACGAAAGCGAAGTATGGACGCATCGTGACCATGCTGTGCCCGTGCATCTCCGAATGCAGATAGTGGCGCAACTCGGCCGCAAGCGAGCGCTCCGCATGAGCGAACTTCAAGCGGCAATTGTCGGCTTCAAATCCACGAAACAATCGATCCTAGCCCTCGCGTGCGCGGGTGTCGTGCAGATTGATCTTGACGCGATTCCCCTCGGGACCGACTCGATGGTTCGTGGCGGACACTGGTGACGTGCAGGACCGATTGTCTCTCGGCATCCTGTTATAGCATTGGAAACCAATGAAGAGCGCGGGGACCGCCCCCCTGAAGCGATCAACCGTAAGTTTACGATCCAACACTACGTGTACGATAACACTTCGTTTCGACGTAATGACCCTGGGTGATTGTGTCGGTTGTCCTACTTGGGGGCCCTTTATGGCTCGTCGACGCTATACCTGGACCGAAAAACGCATCACGAAATTCCGACGGGAAGGTAGAGGAATAGGGAGCGGCGCGGACTACCTCCCCTGGCTCAAGGTTTCCGACTTCCCATCCCTTGGCAGGAGCCGACGAGTATTCTGGCCAGTTTCTGGTCGCGAACATCATCTCTTCTCGGACATCGAATATTACGCATTCCTCCGCAAGTGCTACGACGACACAACACTGGATATAAGAGAGCAATTTCCTCTTCCGCGCGAAGAAACATTGGAGATCTCTCACGAGATCCAAGCCCGACACCCGCGTGCGGACGGCATCAACATCGTTATGACCACGGACTTCGTGGTAACACAGACGTCGGCTTCAGGTCCCATCGACGTCGCATATGCGGTCAAAACAGACGACGATCTCTGCAAGGCGCGAACCTTGGAAAAATTAGAAATCGAACGACGTTTTTGGGAGAGGAGAAGAACGCGATGGCACATTATCGTGGGCTCGAGCGTCCGCGACAACGTCAGTCTTAATCTCGAATGGATGTTCGACTGCCAACCTGATCGCGAAGCGGAGGACGAACCGACCATTCGCGAGACTCTCGTCGAAGCTCTTGGTGGATTGAAAGAGTTTCCATTGCGCACTGTTTGCAGCGTAGTCGATTCGCGATTGAGAATCCGCGCCGGCCGCACCTTGGGGATCGCTCGACGGATGCTCAGCGAAAAGAAACTCCGGGTCGATCTGACGGCGCGTAGCCTGCAGGATCTTCCGGCCGCCAATTTCACGGTTGTTGGGGACCTTTAGTTTGCCGGTTTCTTTGATTAAGAAGCCAATCCTGCTCGAACGCATGCTTCTCAGAGAATCAGATCCTGAGGGCGCGTTGTTTCGCATCGTCCACGTGGACGATGATAGCGGAATGTTATGGCTCTTCAACGTAGCAGAGATGGACTGGCCAGAGCGAGTTCAACGAGAGAGCCTGATAGGCCGATTTCTGACGGCTCCGCCTACCTTAACCATCGAATATGTCGATCCGTTTCTGCCGAAGCTGTCCGAGGAGGAAGCCGACAGTGCAGCCGCCAGAACGCACGAACGCAATTGGCAAATTGTAATCCACCTTCTAGGAAACGATCGCGGCCGGAGTCTGCTATTCAAGATTCCGCGCAAGGAACGGATAGACGCTGCCGTCAAAGACACGGGCGTCACCCGACCGACCGTCGTTACGGCCATTAAGCGATACTGGCAACGTGGTATGAGCCGCGAAGCGGTCCGGTCGAACTACGCCAATTGCGGCGGACCAGGCAAAACTAGAAATATCGTAAGTGGTCGAAAGGTCGGCAGGCCGAGAACGATCGCTACCGGCGTTGGCATTTCGGTCAACGACGACCTACGGCGAAAGATGCAAGTCGGAGTCGACTACTATCTTAGCCTCAGAAAACCTTCGCAGAAGCGCGCCCTAAACTATGTCGTTGAGCTCTTCTTTTCGCATCGCCAACAAGAGACAGGTCCACTGACGGTTACGCTCGACGATGATCGCCCTACGCTAAGGCAGTTCGGCCATTATCTACGCACCTACTTCGCGGAAAACGATCGGTTCAGAGCTCGTCACGGTCAAAAGCGATATGACCTCGAAACGCGCGAAATCCTCGGAAAGGCCGACCAAAATGCGAAGGGGCCCGGAGACGAGTTTCAGATCGACGCGACCGTCGCTGACGTTTATCTGCGATCACAGTTTGACCGGCGGCGCATCGTCGGACGGCCGGTCATCTACTTCGTGATCGACGTGTGGAGCCGATTGATCGTGGGCATTTACGTCGGGTTTGAGGGGCCGTCGTGGATTGGTGCGATGATGGCTTTGACCAATATGGTAACGCCAAAGGTCGAGTTCTGTCGGCAGTACGACATCGAGATCGATCACGAGCAATGGCCCGCTCATTACGCACCCCGTTCTATTCTGGCTGACCGCGGCGAACTCCTGAGCGAAGAATTGGGAAGGCGTATCGTCGATACCCTCCGGATCCGAATTGGGAATACCGCACCAGGGCGAGGCGATCTCAAGGCAATCGTCGAATCGCGCTTCCGGGTCGTACCATCGATCTTCAAGCAATTTACTCCCGGATACGTCGAACCGGACTTCGGCACCAGAGGGGCTCGTGATTACCGGCTCGATTCCGCGATGGACATTAGGGACTTCACAAAGGTCGTCATACGCGCAGTCCTTCAACACAATCGATCAAGAATTACCGACATCGACACGCCAACCGAAATGACGACCGACGGCCTTTCCGCTACGCCGCTGGCGCGTTGGACCTGGGGTGTCGAGAACCGAAGTGGAGCATTGAGAGAGCTAACCTACGAGGACGTCGCATTGGCGGTTATGCCGCGAGCCTCAGCTCGCGTCACAGGAAGGGGCATTAAGTTCAAAGGCGGCTTTTATACGTGCGACCAAGCGGAAGAACATCGTTGGTTCTGGAAAGCGCGCAATAAGGAAGGATGGTCAGTTGAAGTATCGTACGATCCGCGAAGTTTGGAGAGACTATACCTCTGGGATCCAAAGGCGCCACGTGGATACGAAGCTTGCCGTCTGCTGCCTCCCTACCAGGAACTGATTGGTAAGACACTGTTCGAATACGAAGAGAAGGAACGCGCCGAGAAGCGACTGGCTGCTTCGGAGGCAGGAACAATCCAAGCGCAAGAGATTGAGACCGATATCGCGTTGAGAACAATTCAGGAAGACGCAATCGCCAAGACGCTCGAAGTCGACGAGCGCAGTGCGTCCAAAAGATCTCGGGTTGCAGCCATACGAAGCAATCGTGCCGATGAGAAGGCGTTCCAACGACCTATCGAGGCAATCGATTTAGCTCCTGCGGCCGATCTAACAATTCCGCGAAACAACTCGTCCGCGCCAACACCACCCTTTCAGGATCTACCGGACGCTTACGAGGACGACATGTTGTCCAGGCTCGAAATGCTCGAAGAAGCTAACAATCAAAGCAAGTAGGAAGCTCGACAATGCACTCCCATCTCATACCGGCATCCTACGTGGCGATAACGCGGCCTGAGGCTGCCGGAAATCCCCTCCTAGAGGCGCTGCCTCCGATTTTATCAGCCAACGACACGAAAGTACTTTTATCTTTCGGCCGTCGACCGACATATTCGGATGACGAGCGCATGCTTTCGGGACCCGAAAGGATGCTCTGCGTGGGTCGCCTCAACGACTATCTGCTGATGATGACGCCTCACGGAGAGATCATTGAACAGATTGGTCTTATTCTCGATGGGGGCTACGTGCATCGTAACCCGGTGCTCCCGGAGTTCCGGAAGTCCCTGGTCGAGTTCTATCGGCAGAGATTGCAAGGTCGGATTACACCGATCGAATGTTCTGGGCCATCGACAGCGCCGTCATTCGCGCTTTTCGGCGTATCTGGAATGGGAAAAAGCACTGTGGTGGAACGAGCACTTTCGTTTTACCCGAAAGCTCTGAGCCATGAAAAGCACGGTTTTTTCCAGATAGTATGGTTGAAGATCGATTGCCCGATGGACGGCAGCCTAAAGCAAATGCTGCTCTCTATCGTCGCGAAGGTCGATTCAACTCTAGGTACCAATCACTCAAAGTCGGTCAACGCTCGCGTTCCAATCGATAAGCTGATCCTTGACGTCGCCAAGATCGCGGCCCAGCACCATCTTGGTGTACTTGTGATAGATGAGGTCCAGCACCTGTTGGCCGCAAAGGGCGTCGGCACGGAGAAGTTGTTAAACTTCTTCGTGACGTTCACGAACGATGTGAAGGTGCCGCTCATCGTTCTCGGCACCCCTAAGGCACAAGTCCACCTCGAAATGCTTTTTCGAGAGGCTCGACGTGTTGGTCAGTATGGCTCAGCCCTATGGGACCGCATGGTTCCGGGCCGTGAATGGGACTTTTTCCTCAAGGTCCTTTGGAAGTATCAATGGCTCAAGAAGGCGGAAGGTCTTTCTCCTGAAATTTCGGAAGCGATGTACGATCAAACGCAAGGGATTACTGCGTTGGTCATCCGTCTGTTTCAGCTTGCCCAGTTGCAAGCAATACGTGGGAAAAGCGAGAAGATAACGGTAGGCCTGATCAATAAAGTAGCGAAGGAGAAGTTCTCGCTTCTCCGCCTTGCACTTGATGCCCTCAGGAGCGGCGAAAAAGATCGGATCGCAAAATTTGAGGATCTTATCTCGTCGGGCGTATCCACGCTGAAGACGTTGACCACGCAGCAGCAGACTACCCAGTCGATCAAGGTGGCCGAGAAGCTAAAGCGGGATGGGGTTAAGTTGAATCGATTTGGGATTCCCAAATCAGTGAGTTTCTGATTCACCATGCTGGCTGG
>NZ_JBVBEF010000089.1:0-29548 GCF_055456055.1 Bradyrhizobium sp. LeoB3 | reverse complement strand
GCGTTTGCGCGGAGATCATGCTCAAACAAAGAGCTAGAGCGGGATGACGATTCGAAGAAAAGTCATCGCGCTCTAGGGTTCTCGTGATTTTGCGCCCGACGCATTCCCGCGTTGTCATGCTCGCCACCATCACCGGCCGTTGACTTGATCGTGCGGCACGGCGGATGTTTTCCAGGGAGCCCCGGGCGCCGCCGCGAGGGCGTTTCTTCGGTTGCCGGTCGCAGCTCACTCGTGGTGATATCGGTTCATGAGTCCATCTGTACGATCGTCCGCCACGAACGGCCTGCGCATCCGGACGATGCGGCCGGATGAAATTTCCATCGCCGTGGACTGGGCGGCGGCCGAAGGCTGGAATCCGGGCCTTGCCGACGCTACCTGCTTCGCCGCAGTCGATCCCGAAGGCTTCTTCATCGGCGAGCTCGACGGCGCTCCGATCGCGACGATCTCCTGCGTCAATTACGACGAGAGTTTTGCCTTTCTCGGCTTCTATATCGTGCGGAAGGATCTCCGCGGCCGTGGCTATGGTCTGCGCATATGGAACGCGGCCATCATGCACGCTGGCCGACGTGTGATCGGGCTCGACGGCGTGGTGGCGCAGCAGGAGAACTACAGGAAGTCCGGGTTCGAATTCGCTTACGCCAACGTCCGTTACGGCGGCACCGTCGCGGCTCCGGATGTGCAGCAGGCTAATATCGTCCCGCTCGCCGACGTCCCATTGGCGAGTGTGGAGGCGTATGACGCGACGGTGTTTCCGGCTCGGCGCACCGCATTCCTGCGCGCCTGGATCGGCTCCCCCGGGCATGTCGGCTGCGCGCTTGTCCGCGACGGCGGCCTTGCCGGCTGGGGCGTGATCCGTCCGTGCCGGAGGGGCTGCAAGATTGGCCCGTTGGTGGCCGACGACCGCGCCAGTGCCGAGGCGGTTCTGTCGGCTTTGCTGGCCCGCGTGGGCGGCGGCGAGATATTTCTCGACGTTCCCAGCATCAACCGCGACGCGGTCGCGTTGGCGCAAGATCTGGGTCTTGCGCCGGTGTTCGAGACCGCGCGCATGTATACCGGCGCAGTGCCGCCGTTGCGATTGGAGCGCGTATTCGGCGTCACCACCTTTGAGCTGGGATAGCGCAAACCCCGCTGCCTCACATAGGCGCGATGGCCAGGGCTCAAGGCTTTGGACGGGGTCAGTCGTAGGCTGCTCTGGCATCGGCCGGGCGTTTGCGATAGGTCCTTATGTCGTCGGGCCGGACGCGGAAGCGGTGCCCAATCGAATTGCAATCCGAAGGAGTGATGACATCATGAAACGCCGTACGTTTCTCAAAGGCGGCGCCGTGACCGGCGCGGCGACGCTGGTTGCGGCACCGGCGATCGCGCAGTCGATGCCCGAGATCAAGTGGCGTTTGACGTCGAGCTTTCCGAAGTCGCTCGATACCATCTACGGCACGGCGCAGACCTTTGCGAAATATGTCGCGGAGGCCACCGACAACAAGTTTCAGATCCAGACGTTTGCGGCAGGCGAGATCGTGCCCGGCCTGCAGGCGCTTGATGCCGTGAGCGTCGCGTCCGTCGAGATCGCGCAGACGCCGCTCTATTTCTATATCGGCAAGGAGCCGGCGCTTGCTTACGCGACGGGCGCGCCTTTTGGCATGAACCATCGCCATCAACATTCCTGGTGGACGTTCGGCGGCGGTGCCGAACTCTGCGACGAAGCGCTGAGGCCTTTCAAGGTGCATGCCATTCTGTGCGGCAACTCCGGCACGCAAATGGGCGGCTGGTTTCGCAAGGAGATCAAGACGGTCGATGATCTCAACGGCCTCAAGTTCCGGATCGCGGGCATGGGCGGTCATGTGCTCGCAAGGCTCGGCGTCGTGCCGCAGCAACTGGCGGGCGGCGATGTGTATTCAGCGCTCGAAAAGGGATCGATCGACGCCGCGGAGTTCGTCGGACCCTATGATGATGAGAAGCTCGGCTTCTACAAGGTGGCGAAGTACTATTACTTTCCCGGCTGGTGGGAAGGCGGAGCCATGCTGCACATGATCGTCAACGACGAGAAGTGGAATGCGCTTCCCAAGCAATACCAGTCGATCCTCACCCAGGCCGGCTCGGCGGCAGGCGCCTGGATGCTCGAGAAATACGACAGCGTGAACCCTGCGGCCCTCAAACGGCTTGTCGCTGGTGGGGCGGAGCTGCGCGCGTTCCCGCAACCGGTCATGGAGGCGAGCTACAAAGCCACCCAGGATCATCTGAACGAGCTTGCCGAGAAGAGCCCGCTCTTCAAGAAAACAAAAGAGAGCCACGACGCGTATATGAAGGACGTGCTCTTCTACACGCAGATCGCGGAAAACTACTACGACAACTATCTGCTGAGCAAAATGCGCAAGGGCTGATTTCGCCCGATCGCGCCAAGAACAGCTTCGGTTCTGATTCAGTCAGAACCGAAGCTCTAGGCCGGCTTCGGCTTGCGCGAGGCGACGAACACGCCTGACAGCACCAGCGCAAAGCCGATGAAGTGGAACAGTTGCGGATGCTCGCCAAGGAAGATGATCGAGAGCACAGTGCCGAACACCGGCACCACATGGAAGAACGGCGCCGTGCGGTTGGCGCCGATCAACTGGACGCCGCGGTTGAAGCAGAGATAGGCCAGCGTCGAGGGAAACACCGCGACATAGATCAGTGAGAGCACATTGCCGACGTTAAGCTGCATCACCGGTCGCGCCAGCAATTCCCAGATCAGGAGCGGTATCAGGCATGCCGCGCCGCAGCCGAAGGTGAAGGCGACGAACGACAGGCCATGGATCTCCGGCCGCTTCAGCGACAGCACCGAATAGATCCCGAACATCGTGAGACCGGCGAGGAAGATCAGGTCGCCCTTGTTGAACTCGACGTTCGACAGCGCGGTGAGGTCGCCGTGCAGGATGATCACCAGCACGCCCGCAAGGGACAGCAGGACGCCGAAGGCCTGCGCCACCGTCAGCCGCACGCCGAGCAGGACCAGCGACCACACCGCGATGATCAGCGGCGCCGCCGATTGCAACAGCAGCGTGTTCAGCGCCTGGGTATATTCGAGCGCCCAGTACTGCATGGTGTTGAAGACGCCGATTCCCGTCAGCGAGAGCAACACCATCAGGCCGAGACGGCCGCGGATCGCGGGCCAGTCCCGCTTCAGGTGCGGCCAGGCCCAGGGCAGGATCAACAGGAACGCCAGCGACCAGCGCAGGAAGGAGAGCGTCACCGGCGCAATATGGCCGGCGGCGAGTCGGCCGACGATGGCGTTGCCGGCCCAGAACAGCGCGGTCAAGCTGAGCAGGAGGTAGGGCTGGTTGGCCAGCCAGTTGCCGGAGCCGGCAGGGGAGGTGGTCTCGGAAGCAGACATGCGTCGGGCCCGGTTCATGACGCCGCGGCCCGCCCGGCGGGTTCACGCGCCGGGCCGGAATGTGAAAGGACCCGGCCGAGGCCACAGACACGCATTTTACGGCGGCGGCAATGGCGCTGGCTGCATCGCGACCATGCGCGGGCTCTATCCCCGGCAAGCCTGCCGGCCAATCTCGGCGACTGCTTGGCGGGGCGCCGGCGCGCCGAGGGATAGCGTCAGCCGGCCTCGCCGGGAGGACCGGCCTGGCGCTTGACGATCTGTGCGGTGAGGTCGATCAGGATCCGTTTCGTATCGGCGTCGTGCAATTCGCGAAACAACCGGAGCAGGCGCAACTCGAGCAGCGACTGCAACGATGCCGAGCCCGGCGCAGGCAACCGCCGTGCCCGGGCGGCGGCGCTGGTGGCGCGGCCGTTGAAGAGATCGACGGAGACGCCGAGCGCATTCGCCACCTGGCGCAGGCGCTCGATATCAACCGCATCCCGGCCGTTTGTGCGCTCCGACCGTTGTGGGGGCGGGGGCGTTGCTCCCAGCACTTCCGCAAGGTCGGACAGCGACAGTCCGATCTCGCGCCACTTGGCCTGCACCAATTGATCGATGTACCCGTCGGTCGATTTGCTCATTGGGTTGCTCAGCCGATCTTGGAGCGTGTTTCGTTCACGAAGCCTGCGAACAGATTTACCAGTGGCTCCCCCTTGTAGGTTTTCTGCAGATCGTTGGGATGCACGAACTCGTCGCGGAACCAAGGATACTTCCGGCCGTCGAAGGCCTGGATGGTCCAGTCGATCAACTGCTTGACGCGCGGAATCCGCTTGGCATCGGGGTGATAGGCAAGCCAGATGTCGAGCGAGAAGTTGATGCCGATGTCGAGCGGGATCAAAGGCCCCGCCACCGCCGGCACATAGGTCGGCAGCCAGCCGATGCCGGCGCCTTTGGCGACCGCCCAGACATGGGCGCTGCTGACATTGTTGCGCATGGCGACGAAGCCGACCTGCTCGCGGCCGGCATATTGCTCGTACATCTGCTGCGCGCGGGTCTGGTCGGCGTCTTGCAGCACGATGCGGTGGTTCTGCCTTATGTCGTCCTGGTCCTTCGGCATGCCGTAGATCTCGACATAGGACGGGCTGACGAACGGCATGACGTGAAGACGGCCGATCTTGACGCGCTTCAGATCGGGCTTGTCAGGCTCTTCGAGCTGCACCGCGACGTCGGCCTCGAGGCGGAGCACGTCGGCGGAGCGCATCTCGCATTTGAGATCGACGAGCAGCCCCGGATAGACGCGCTGGAATTCGATCAGCCGCGGCGCGACCCAGAAAGTGCCGAGACCTTCGGTGATGGCAAAGCGCACCTCGCCCGAGAGCGCCGGCGTGGTCTGGCTCAGCGCGCGGTCGAGGCCGAAAGCGGCTTCCTCCATCCGCCGCGCCGCCTCCAGCACCTTCTCGCCTTCGGGCGTCAGCCGCACGCCGTCGACATGGCGGGTGATCAATGTCGTTTTATAGGCACTCTCTAGTTGCAGGATCTGCTTCCGCAGGAAGTTGGCCGAAGCGTTCAGCTCGAGGGCTGCAGCGCGGAAGCTGCCGATCCGTGCCACCTCAAGGAAGATCCGCACCGAATCCCACTGGGCGATGCGGCCTGGGGGGTGTGCACGGTGGTGAACACCCCTGCGCTCAGGTGAGTGCATACAAATCGCCTCGTTTGTCGCCTTTTAGCTTAACGGGAACAACCCTCTATTCTTGGCAGAAACGCGGCAAATTCACAACCGCGAGAGATGATCGATGACTGCTCTGGACCTCGATTTTATTCGCAAAGCCGCCACCAGGCGCCAGGGGGCGGGTCCCGCCCGTTCGCTCGACAAGATGACCATGCTGCAATTGGCGAAACGCACGGTGATTTTCACCGTCGATGCCGCCGGGATTGCGGCGCTGATGGATGCGGCGAGGGAAGATATTCCGGGACTGACCACCAACCGCATCGTTCAGACCGTCGCCAACCATAATCCGGATGCGTTCTGGGCGATCGCGCGGCGTGATCAGTTCGACATTGCCGCGCCGAAGGGCGAAGGTTTCCTCGCGGTGCTTCCATTGACGCATGAAGGCACGCGCCGCCTGATCGACGGACGGCTCGATACCAAGAATCCGGATCTCGCCTTCGTCACGCGGCAGTCGGAGCGCCCGGCGGGCATCTATGTCTGGTGCATCCACGCCAAGGGGCCGACGGTCGCCGCGATCCCGCTGGTGCTGCAGAAATTCTCCAGCCCGCTCTACCAGGGCGTCAACATCTATTCGCGCCCGATCACCAAGGAAGGGCTGCGCGTGCTCGAGCCGCTCGGGTTCACCCCGGGCGCCCGCTATGATGGATTGTTCGCGCCGCATCTGCAGATGCTCGATCGCTCGCACGAGATGCCGCCGCCGAAGCCGGTGCCGCCGGATCCGATCTCGGTGCGCGTGGTGCGCTCGATGGACGAGATGGCACGCGTGATGGCGATCCGCAGCGCCGTCTACATGGGCGAGCAGCATTGTCCGTTCGAGGAGGAATTCGACGGCAATGATTTCTCCGCGACGCATCTGATCTGCCATCAGGGCCGCGAGCCGGTCGGCTGCCTGCGGATCCGCTACTTCGCCGATTTCGCCAAGCTGGAGCGGCTGGCCGTGCGCAGCGAAAGCCGCAGCGGCGGCATTGCGGGGCGCATCGTCGATGCCGCGATCGAGCTCTGCCGCAAGAAGGGTTACAACGTGCTCTATGCGCATGCGCAGAAGCGATTGCTCGGCTTCTGGGAGCAGCGCGGCTTCGAGCGCATGTCTGGCTCGCGCGAATTCGTGTTCTCCGATTTCGATTATGTCGAGGTCAAGCTTCAGGCCGAGCGGCATCCGCAGCGCATCACCCTTGGCGAGGATCCTTACGTCCTGATTCGTCCCGAGGGACAGTGGGACGTTCCCGGCATCCTGGAAATGTCCGCCGGCCGCGGCGCGGCCGCGCAGCCGGCCACGATGTGACCGCCATGGCCCCGGTGATCGACCTCAAACCCTATGTTGGCGCTTCCAGCAGCCGTCTGTTGGTCATGGTCGACCTGCAGGAGGAGGCTTATTTCCGCGGGGCGGCGGGTTGCGCTGACGATATCGAGCGTTCGCTGGAAAGCTGCAGGGCCGCGATCCAGCACGCCCGCAATGCCGGGATGCCGATCGCCTTCACGCGGCGGGCTGAAGGCTTGGATCTCGTCGACAGGAAGGCGCAGTCGCCCTGGATCATGGGCCTGGAGCCGAAGCGCGCGGACATGGTGTTCGAGCGCAGGCAGCCTTCCTGCTACGCCAATCCGCTGTTCGAGGACGTCGTCTCGCGGATCGGCAGCTTTGCGATCGGTGGTCTGGCCGCGGAAGAGGTCTGCCTTGCCACCGCCATCGACGCTTCACATCGCGGCCATCGCGTCACTTTCCTGACCGATGCCGCCGCGAGCCGGCAGCGGCGCGATGCCGATCCTGGTTCAGTGCACCTTGTCGCGACGAAGGCGATCGAATTGTTCGCCGACGTCGCCACCACCGCCCACTGGCTGGTCGCGACCGCGCAGCGGCCTCTGAGAGGGCATCGCTATGGATGAATTGAGGGCCCGTCGCTTGCGTAACGTGATTCCGGTACTGACCGAACAGCGTAACATTCTGGTTTCCGGCGGGCTGTCCTTTGCGGGCCACCTTGTCGATCTCGCGATCATGCAGCTCCAGCTCTCGCTGCATGAGATTTCCGAAGACGAACTGTCCGAATTCTCAGACGCGGTCAGCCTCAATCTCGCCAGCGGCGACTTCCAGGATTGATCGGGAGGCAGGGATGCCCCGCAGATGGATCGTGCTTGCCGTGCTGTTCGCGGCGCGCGCGGCGACCGGGTTTCAATTCCAGTCGGTCGGATCCACGACCAACGTCCTGATGCACGATCTGGCGCTCAGCTACGTCCAGCTCGGCATGCTGCTCGGCGCTTATCTGTTGCCCGGTATAGTCGTCGCCTTTCCGGCCGGCTTGATCGGCCAGCGGGTGCGCGAGACGACGCTCGGGCTCGGCGGGCTGGCGCTGATGGTGGTGTCGGGCGTCGCTCTGTCCTATTGCGACAGCTTTGCCGCCGCGCTGGCCGCGCGCGTGATCGGTGGCGTTGGCGCTACCATCGTGATCCTGGTCGCCACCAAGATGACGACCGACTGGTTCGCCGGCCGTGAGATCGTGCTGGCGATGTCGCTGTTGCAGATGAGCTGGCCGTTCGGCGCGATGGTCGCGCTGCCGGCGCAGACCTATCTGGCACAATCGCTGGGGTGGCCGGCGGTGATGGCGTCGAGCGCGATGTTGGCCCTGATCGTGCTCGGCGCCTTCGCATTGCTGCCACGGAGTCCCGTTCAGGCCGAGACTGCAGCGGCCGCGCGCACCGGCCTGCCGGTCAGGATCCTGGTCCCGGTCCTGGTCGCGGGCGTCATCTGGGGCGCGATGAATCTCGCCTGCGTGCTGTTCTTCAGCTATGCGCCGCCATTGATGGTGGCGCACGGATCAAGCCCGACGGGCGCGGCCTCGCTGGTCAGCCTCGCGATCTGGTTCACCATCGTGGCCATTCCCGTCGGCGGCTATCTGGTGGAGCGGTCGGGGCGGCCGGTCGCAGCGATCATTGCTTGCGGGCTTGTAGCGGCCCTGGCGCTGGCGCTGTTCGTCGCAAACATCCATCCAGCGATCGCCTGCCTCGTCTTCGGCGTCGCCATCGGTCCATTGTCCGGCGCGATCCTGTCACTGCCGACGCGCGTGCTCGAGCCGCGCGACCGCTCGCTTGGCTTCGGCCTGTTCTTCACCTGTTTCTATCTCCTGATGGCGATCGGGCCCTCCGCCGCCGGCCGGCTGCAGGATGCCTGGGGCAACCCAGCGGCCGCGCTGATCGCGGGCGCCGCGCTGCTGGCCGCGATGGCGCCGCTGTCGCTGCTGTTCTCGCTGTTCTCGAAGCGCGGTGAGGTGCTGACGCTCAAGCCCGCGACGGCCTGAGCCTCACCTTACGCCGTCAGTGGCCGCACGATCGCGCCGACAGCCTTCACGGCATCACCGGGCGCCAGCTCGATCTGCAAACCACGCTGGCCGCCGTTGACGAACACGCTTTTCTCGGTGAGCGCCGCCTGCTCGATCGCGATTGGCACGCGCTTCTTCTGCCCGAACGGGCTGATACCGCCCACATGGTAACCGGTCAGCCGCTCGGCGTCGGCCGGCCGCATCATCTTCGCGGTCTTGCCGCCGAAGGCGCTCGCGAGCTTCTTCATACTGACCTCGCAGTCCGACGGCACCACGGCGCAGACCGGCTTGCCGTCGACCTCCGCCATCAGCGTCTTGAGCATCCGTTTGGGCGCCACCTCCAGCGCCTCGGCGGCCTGCAGGCCGATGCTGTCGGCGTTAGGATCATAGTCATAAGCGTGCACGGTGAATGTCACGCCGAGCTTTGCCAGTGTCTCGGTGGCGCGGGTACTCTTGGACATCTGGCTGGCTGTTCCCTTAAACCTTGTCCATGATCGAGGCCTGCCTTGCGGCGGCCACAAATTTTCCGGGGATATCAAAGGCTTGGAGATTGTCCAATTGGCGCAAAAACTACCCTTCTTGCTTGCTTAAGCGTAGCGCTTCCTTTATCGGGGTTAGCGTCCCGCGCGCGAACGGCTAACGCCGTGATTTCGGCTGGGCAGCTTAAACCATGATCCGGAAAGTTCGGCACCGCTTTTCCGCGTCGATCATGATCGAACCTTGAAGTGTTGCAGGGAACGCTTGCGAAATGGCCAATGTTGTCGTGGTCGGCGCCCAATGGGGCGACGAAGGGAAGGGCAAGATCGTCGACTGGTTGTCGGAGCAGGCCGACATCGTCGTGCGCTTCCAGGGCGGCCACAATGCCGGTCATACCCTTGTCATCAATGGCGAGACCTACAAGCTCGCGCTGCTGCCGTCGGGCGTGCTGCGGCCGTCGAAGCTGGCCGTGATCGGCAATGGCGTCGTGTTCGATCCGCAGGCCTTCCTCGACGAGGTCGAGCGGCTGAAGGGGCAGGGCGTCGCGGTCAGCCCGGACAATCTGCGCATCGCCGAGAACGTCACGCTGATCCTGCCGCTGCACCGCGATCTCGATGCGCTGCGCGAATCATCCAATGCGGTGACCGCGATCGGCACCACTCGCCGCGGCATCGGCCCGGCCTATGAGGACAAGGTCGGCCGCCGTGCCATCCGACTGATGGACCTCGCCGATCTCGACACCTTGCCGCACAAGATCGACCGCCTGCTGGCGCACCACAATGCGCTGCGCCGCGGCCTCAATCTCGAGGAGGTCGACGGCAAGGGCATCCTGCGCGAGCTGACGGCGCTTGCGCCGAAAATCCTGCCCTACGCCGAAACAGTCTGGCGGCTGCTCGACATCAAGCGCCGCGAGGGCAAGCGCATCCTGTTCGAGGGCGCGCAAGGCGCGCTGCTGGACGTCGACCACGGCACCTATCCCTACGTCACCTCCTCCAACACGGTGGCCGCGCAGGCCGCAACCGGCGCCGGCCTCGGCCCCGGCGCAGTCGGTTATGTCCTGGGGATCTGCAAGGCCTACACCACCCGTGTCGGCCAGGGTCCGTTCCCGACCGAGCTGACGAACGAGATCGGCGAGGAAATCGGCCGCCGCGGCAAGGAATTCGGCGTCAACACCGGCCGCAAGCGCCGCACCGGCTGGTTCGATGCGGTGCTGGTGCGGCAGACGGTGCGCACCTGCGGCATCACGGGGCTGGCGCTGACAAAGCTCGATATTCTTGATGGATTCGATACCATACAGGTCTGCACCGGCTATAAGCTCGACGGCAAGGAAATCGACCATCTGCCGGCGGGCGAGGGTGCACAGGCCCGCGTGGTGCCGATGTATGAGACCATCGAGGGTTGGAAGCAGCCGACGGCGAACGCCCGGTCCTGGGCCGACCTGCCGGCACAGGCCATCAAATATGTCCGCCGGGTGGAAGAATTGGTCGGCTGCCCGATCGCGCTTCTTTCCACCAGCCCGGAACGCGAGGATACTATTCTGGTACAAAATCCGTTCGAAGCTTAACGGGATATTACCTATATCCCACCAATTTGACTGGAAATGGCTGATTACTACCCGCTGATTGCCCGCGCCATCGCCGGATTGGACCCCAATGCTCCCGGTGAGAGCCGCCGCGCGCTTTATGAGCGCGCGCGGGCTGCGCTGATCCAGCAGCTCCGCAGCGTGCAGCCGCCGCTTTCCGAGTCCGAGATCACCCGCGAGCGCCTGTCGCTCGAAGAGGCCGTGCGCAAGGTCGAATCGGAGGCCGCCCAGCGCGCCCGCGAGACCACCCGTCCTGCCACCGGTTCCCGCAGCGGCGATGCCTTCCGCCGCGCCACTGCCACCGCCGCCACGACCCGCCCGCCGGAAGGCGCTCCGGCCGCAGCAACCACCCCGCCGCGCCCGCGCACTCCAGCGCCGCCGCGTCCGCCCGGTGGTGAGGATCGTCCGCCGCGCAATCTCCGTGGCGAGGCGCCGCCGGTCGCCCCGCGCCCGCCCGCGCCACCATCGCCCGATCCGCAGCAGCGGCCCCCCGGTGCGCGCCGCGGGCCGGATAACAACGGTGCCGCGAACAATGGCGCGCCGCCGGCGCCGCAGCCGCCGGCTCTGCGCGGCTTCCGCGATCTCGCCGCCGACGCCGACGATCTCGGCCGCGCCGCCGCGCAGGCGAACCGCAATGCGCGCAAGACCTACGCCAATGTGCCGTCGCCCTCGCCGGAGTTCGACCGGCTCGAGCCGAATATGGAGAATCGCGGCGCCGATCCGGACGCGCCCTATTCCTATGACGAGTCGAGCGAGGAGGCCGAGCGCTACGGGCCGCAAGGATCGCAGCCGCGGTCGCGGATCGGCAATGGCGGTGATCGCGACGCCAAGAAGGGCGCGCGGCTCGGCTCGGCATTCCCGTTCAAGAGCGCGATTGCGGTCGGCATCATTCTGATTCTGGTCGGCGCCGGCATCCTCTGGGGCAAGCAGGCGGTCACGGTGGTGAGCGGCCTGCTCAAGTCGTCCCCCTCGGTGGAGGCGCCGAAGGATGTCGCGACGCCCGCGACCAAGCCGAAGATCCCGGACCGCGTCGGCCAGCCGTCGTCCAGCGAGCCGGTTGCACCGGTGGCGCAGCGTGTCGTGCTCTATGACGAGGACCCCAGCGATCCCAAGGGCAAGCAATATGTGGGCTCGGTGATCTGGCGCACCGAACCGATCAAGGCTTCGGGCAACGCGGCACCCGACATCGCCGTGCGCGCCGACATCGAGATCCCCGACCGCAAGTTCAAGATGACGATGTCGTTCCGCCGCAACACTGACTCGTCCTTGCCTGCGAGCCACACCGCCGAGCTCACTTTCATCCTGCCGCAGGATTTCCCGAACGGCGGCGTCGGCAATGTGCCGGGCATCCTGATGAAGTCCAACGAGCAGGCCCGCGGCACCCCGCTCGCAGGCCTTGCGGTGAAGGTCACCGACGGCTTCTTCCTGGTCGGCCTCTCCAACGTCGATGCCGACCGCTCGCGCAACCTGCAGCTCCTCAAGGAGCGCTCCTGGTTCGACGTGCCGCTCGTCTACTCCAACCAGCGCCGCGCCATCATCGCGATCGAGAAGGGCGCGCCGGGCGAGCGCGCGTTCAACGACGCGTTTGCGGCGTGGGGGGAGTGAGGGGAGTTCTCTTCGCGTCGGATAATGTCGCCGGTCGTCCAGGTCTTGTCGATGAACACCAGACGAGACCGGAGCGATCCGCTCCCGATATTTGATCCATTGCGGCCGCCGACGCGCAACATCTGGACAGTCCTGCTCGGCAGCACTCAGCGTTTTTTTTATAACTGAGCTTCTCGGCGTGGACGAAGTCCCACACCGTCCGGTAGTCGACCTTCAGACCTCCGCCGCCTTCAGAGTATCGATGAACGCCCGTAGCGTGGAAGGAACGTGGCGATTGCGGGGGTAATAGAGGGCGAGACCCGGAATCGGAGGGCACCAATCCTCCAGAACGGCGACAAGGTGCCCCGAATCCAGAAGCGTTCGGGCGAAGCTTTCCGGCACATAGGCAATGCCGAGCCCATCCGCTGCTGCTTCGACGATCAGGTCATTGTCGTCCAGGGTCAGAACGCCCGGAACGTCGACCACCACCTCCGCGCCGTGTCTTGAGAATTCCCAGCGATAGCGCTTTCCGCTTGGCAGGCGCTGGCGGATGCACCGGTGGGCGTGCAAATCGTCCGGCGTGATCGGGGGATCTCGACCCTCCAGATAGGCTGGCGAGGCGACTGCAATGAAGCGGGCATCGCCGCCGAACCGGACCGCAACCATGTCCTGCGGCACTGCTTCGGCAAGCCGGACACCGGCATCGAAACCCTGCTCGACGATGTCGACGAGCCGCCCCTCGGAGACAAGATCGATCTTGACCTCCGGATGATGAGCGAGGAAGTGCGGAATGACATCACGCAGCAAGATTGCAGCTCCGCTCTTGTTGGCGTTGATCCGCAAAGTTCCGCTAGGCGTTCCGCGCACTTCGGCGAGCGAGTCGAGAGCCGCATCGAGGTCTTGTAGCACCGGACCCAGGTGCGCGAGCAGCCGGGCGCCAGCCTCGGTGAGCGAAACACTTCGGGTGGTTCGATTGAGCAGGCGGATGCCGAGATTCCTCTCGAGCCCAATCATTGCGTGGCTCAGGGCCGAACGCGATACGCCTATCGTCTCGGCAGCTCTACGGAAGCTGCGAAGGTTGGCGACGGAGGCGAAAGCCGCCAGATCGTTCAGGCTCGGGCGCGGCACTGGTGAATTTATTTCACTTACTCATCCAATAATGAACGTCTTATAGCACCAATTGGTCCCCTCCACATCATCGGAGTAATTTCAGAGGGAATATCTCATGAGCAAAACCTGGTTCATCACCGGCGCGTCGTCCGGCCTCGGCCGCGAAATGGCGCAACGCCTTCTTGCCCGTGGCGACCGCGTCGTCGGGACGGTGCGACGGGAAAGCGCCCTGGCCGACCTTCAGCAAGCACACGGCGAGAACCTCAGTACGACGATACTTGATGTGACGGATACCGCCGGGCTCCGGGCGGCCATAGACGACGCATTCGAGCGTATGGGGCGGATCGATGTCGTCGTCAGCAATGCCGGCTACGGGCTGTTTGGAGCGGCCGAGGAACTTACCGACCCGCAGATAAACCATCAGATCGCTACCAATTTGACCGGCTCGATCCAGCTCATCCGCGCGGCAGTGCCGCATCTGCGTCGTCAGGGAGGTGGGCGCATCATCCAGGTTTCGTCGGAAGGCGGGCAGATCGCGTATCCGAATTTCAGCCTTTATCACGCGAGCAAGTGGGGCATCGAGGGATTCGTCGAGGCCGTGGCGCAGGAGGTCGCGCCCTTCGGAATTGACTTTATCATCGCCGAACCCGGCCCGACGGCCACGAATTTCGGAGCCGGTCTGGTGCGTCCCGCGCCGATGGACGTCTACGACGACACTCCCGCCGGCGCCGTGCGCCGGGCGATCGACAGCGGGAGCTTCGCGCTGAAGGGTGATGCGGGACGGACTGCGGCAGCGATGATCGCCGCCGCCGACAGCACTAATCCTCCACTGCGTCTCGCGCTGGGCAGCACCGCTTACGATTCGATTTCGAAGGCTTTGACGCAGCGACTCGTCAGGATCGAAGCGCAGCGCGAGGTCGCGTTCTCAGCCGATCGCGAAGACGTTTGACATCTGATGCGGCGGTTGCCCTCACACCCGCGACGTGAGTGCAAGGTTGGCCGCTAGTTACTTATGACGCAGGCAGGTACAAACATAGGCAGGAAAAATGCCAATTCGTTCAATGTTCTTGGCCATCATACTTGGAGCCTCTGTTGTCGGTTCTCATGCCCAAGCAGCTTCAGCAAACCAGGTGGTGGGTACTTGGCGTATGGTATCGGCGCAGATTGATCCAGAAGGAAGAAACCTTCCTGCTTACGGTCAGCGGCCAAACGGCATGCTGGTCTTCACGCCAGATATGCATTTTATCGAAGTTTTGACGGATGCAGATACGCCACGTTTTGCGTCGAATGTGCGTGGTGGAGGCACGGATGCCGAAAATCGAACCGCGATGTCTCGAAGCATCGGTTTTTTCGGGACTTACACTGTGGATGAGACAGGTGAGTTCAGCGGCAACCGCGTCGAAGGGGCCACTTTTCCAAACTGGGTTGGGGATACCCGCACTCGGAGGGAGCTGACCCTGAAGGTTTCTGGCGATCAGATGACAGAGCATTTCCAACGCCCGGACGGAACGAGGATCGTCATCGAATGGCAGCGGGTAAGGTAAGTAGCTTCTGGCTTGCCCCTCCTTCCCCACGCTTCGCACCATTGCCTCTCGACCTTTGCGCGTCAAACGCGCATTCTTGTGGCTGTTCATCCGGTCTCTCTCTGGAACACTGAAGCTTCGCAACCTCGGCTTCCTCGGTTCGGACCAGATGGACAACCTCCTGAAAGACCACAGCTAGAGCATGATCCGGCAAAGTGGAAACCGGTTTTCCCTCGCGACAAACGCGAAGCGTTTGCGTAGGAAGATCATGCTCAGACAAAGAGATGAGATTATGATCCGATTCCGTCTAATCGGATCATAATCTAGTGCAGTGAGTGGGACGCAATGAAACGCTACCTGATCTTCGCCGCTATCGGCCCGTTCATCGGCGGTCTCATTCTGCTGTTCGCGACCTCCTACCAGTCCGGCTATTGGACCGAGACAGGCGCGCACGAGGTCGGAAAGTTCTTCCTGGCGTTCGTCAAGACGCTGCAATACGCGTACCTGTTCGGCCTCGTGCCGTCGCTGATGCTGGCGGCGATCGACGACATCCTGATGCATGTGCGGAAGATCAATCCGTTCGCGCGGATGCTGATCGTTGGCGCCATCGGATTCATCGCGGCCGAATTGCTCTACGGCTCGCGCGGCCCGGACTCCGGCGCGGTGCAGTTCATTCTCTACGGGCTCGTCGGCCTGGTGCCGGCAACGCTGTCGTCCTGGCTGGCGCACAAATACGCGGAAGAGCCGCAGCCGGCAACGACTTAACCGCTTCTGCAATGACGGCGTCGTCCCGGCTTGAAGTGCGCGGTGATGTCTCGTCAGAACCGCCGATCGATGAAGACGACTATCTAACAGCCATAGGCTGCGATACTTTATTGCAGGCCATACTTATGCAACGCGACGAGCAAGAGGCGAATGATGCAGTCCGAGATCGTTTCGCCTCGCAGGCGCAGTTGCTGCAGCCCCGCCAACGTTGCCTCGTTGACCGGTATGAGCCAGTTGCCGTTTGGCAGGCGCCGTCCGGTCGGGGCCCCAGCCGCACTCTCTATCAAGGCGCGGCACTCCTCAGTGATCTCAATATTCGGCATCGCTTGATCGGAGTCCTCGCGGGATTAAAGCCGCCGGTGTTGGCCTGAGCCAACATCATAGCTCGCGCTGCGCGCGCCCCGGCTACTGCACATCAGAGAATCCATTTGACCGCATGCTCTGCCGTTGGATGTGTTGCGGGCTCGTCCTTCGGGCGCCCCGTCTCGGGAGGATGGCGATGTCGGAGGCGATCTTGCTTGCTGAGGAGACTGACCTGTTCGGAGACCCGGACCATGCCAAGGATCCGATTGAGGACAGGACGAAAGGCGCGATTCATGTAGGTAGCGATTTGCCGGGCAGGTGGAATTGTCCAGCAAACACACCGGCAACGTGACGGCTACCCCGTGGTACGGAAAACATGAAGTTTTGGACGGAATGCAAAATTTTCGATAGCAACGGGTGCTATCCGAGCGCACGCATCGGGAGCGATGGAATTCACTACCTGGCTGGATGGTCTATGGTTAATCATTCGGACGATCGCCCGGACCCGCGCGACCCCTCCCGTACCCCTCCCGAAACGTCGTCCCCAAAACGTCCCGCGCGCTTCCTCTACGGGGAGCGAAGCAGCCTCGATCCCCGTGCGAATAGCGCGGACTATCTCGCGGACGCCAACCTGTTTCGTCGCAGCTATGTCCGAACCATCGGCGAATCGGAGGGGATGCCGCTCGACAGCACCGTGGCATGGTTCGTTGGGAACAACGTCGCTTTCTACAAGCTGACGTCCAATTCCTGCGTGGAGGCAAAGCGAACCGAAGCGGATGCGGCAGCCGACAAGATCGACGGCGTGGTATTCGACTACGTCCTGTCCGGAGAATACAGCGAGGAGACCGCAATCGGTTTCGTCAGCCTAAGAGCCGGAGACCTTGGGATGGTCCAAAGCACGGTCGAGGTGACGGCGCGGTCGCGCCTGGCTCGCATAGCGACAATTTTCCTGCCGCGAACACGCCTCGCTGCTGCACTCGAGACTGACCTCTCCGGCGAGCCCTTCGTCCTTCGCTCCCTCAGTTCAGCTCCGCTGGCGCCCTTTGTCGGCGCCCAGATGCGGTTGCTGTTCGAGTCCTACGGGAGGATGGACGCGCAAGACTTCGAGATCGTGCTGGAGGCGACAGCCGAACTCCTCATTCATCTGCTGCGGGGCGAACTGTCGCGGGGCGAGCAGCCCCAGGGACGAGCGAGCAAGGAATTCATGCGGGCGATTGCCTATATCGAGGAGAACTATCATCGCCCCGAGCTGACGCCGGACGATATCTGGCGGGGCATCAACGTATCGCGGACCCAGCTCTACAAGCTGTTCTCGGAGAATGGCCTGACCGTGGCAGGATATCTGCGCGACGTTCGGCTGCGCCGTTTCGTCGATGCCTTGAGGACGACGGACGCGTCCGGAATCGGCCGCCTCGCCTGGACCTGCGGATTGGATATGCAGGCCGCCGACTTCACGCGTTTATTCAAGCGTATCTATGGGATGACGCCGCGCCAGGCGCGAGCGGCTCTACAAGCTGGGCAGCCCGTTGTAACCAAGGCTTTTCCTGCGCCCTCTGATATCGAAGAGGGTGGAAAGTGACGCAAAGCTCGGACGCAAAGCGCCGCGAGAATGCGGACTCGCATCCCTCACGCCGTTTGACATTTGAATCAGCACTCGCGGCCATGCTGTAGGGTGGGCAAAGCGAAGCGCGCCCACCATCACGAGCACGGCGCTGGATGGTGGGCACTGCGCAAGTGCGCCTTTGCCCACCCTACAACTCTACAACCGGTTGCTCGCGCCACAAACGCTTCCCTGTGGTTATGGGTCTGCTTTCGCGGGGGCGGTAGGATGGGTAGAGCGAAGCGAAACCCATCATTGGTGCCGCTTGCTCCATCGCGATGGGTTTCGCTGCGCTCTACCCATCCCACGGGACGGCTGCAACGCTCTATTGCAAACCGTACTTATGCAAGGTGACGATCATGAGGCGAATGATGCAGTCCGAGATCGTTTCGCCTTGCAGCCGCAGTTGCTGCAGCCGCTCCCATGTTGCCTCGTTGACCGGGATGACCCAGTTGCCGTTTGGCAAGCGCCGTCCGGTCGGGGGCTCAACGGCGCTCTCAATCAGGGCGCGGCACTCCTCGGTGATCTCGATATTCGGCATCGCTTTGATGGAAGTTTTCGCGGGACTAAAGCGGCCGGTGTTGGCCTGAGCCGACAAGATCCACCAGTTAAATCGCGGCAATGCTTTTAACTGGTATCGCGAATGAGACGCTGCTAACGACTCAATAACGGCGAGTGTGCGGCTCGGCCGCGAGGTGACAGAGCGGTAATGTGACGCAACTTGTACCGCGCGCCTGCGTTACCATCTCAATGCTCATGCCCGACGACATCTTTACGCCCAACCGCGCCCGCTCGCAGGGCCCGTTCCGCGACACGCGGCCGCGGGGGAAAGTCATCGACCAGGACGGACGCGAGATTCCGGAGGCCGCGCTGCATCCGCAGTTCGAGGCGTTCCGGCTCGACTTCGAGACCGCCAATCCGTTCGGCAATCTCACCCGCGAGCAGCGGCTGGCGCGGCTCGAGGCGATCGCAAAGCTGCTCGACGTCGCCTTCATCGTGCCCGGCACCAAGATCCGCTACGGCATCGACGGCCTGATCGGCCTGATCCCGGTGGTCGGCGACATCATCACGACTGCGATCTCGCTGTGGCTGGTGCGCGAAGCGCGTGCGCTGGGCGCACCCTGGCATATCACCGCGCGGATGCTCGCCAATGTCGCGCTCGACGGCGCGGTCGGCCTGGTGCCGCTCGCGGGCGACGCATTCGACGTCATGTTCCGCGCCAATGTCCGGAACGTGCGCATGCTCAAGCGCTGGCTGGACAAGCAGCCACGGTTTTAGGTCCGAAAAAGAGAAAGCCCCCGGAGCATCCCGAGGGCTTTTCGCTTGGGTAGGGACGGATCGGTTTAAGCGGCGTCGGCGTCGGTATTGGCCTGCACCGGGCGCGGACGACGCGGCAGCGGGAACGCCTCGCTCTCATAGAGCGAACGGATGCCGTTCTGGTCGAAACGGGCTTCCTCGACCTGCAGGTAGGCGCCGTTCAGCGAATCCGCCGGCAGCTCTTCCATGGCATACTGCACGGCTTCCGCCGCGGTGCCAAAGCGCCGATAGGCGAATCCGGCCCGCTTCTTCTTGCGAATGGCGGCAGGAAACAGCTCGGCGGAGGTGTTAAAGTTGAACGGACGCATAGGACGCATGGTCGACGACCTCTTACTCTTCTTAGCGATAGCGCGATTGGGGGTTGAGGACGGCGGGCCACAACCGGCGGCGCGCCGCACATGTCATTTCGCCCCCTAATATAGGCTTATTTGACAAAATTGCGACCCCTGAACCGTGCCGACAGACCTCATGATGAATCCGCGCATGACAGTAAGGAAATCAGGATAAGCTAAATTAAATCAATTAGTTGCGTGAGTTCCGGGCCGCCTGCGTCTACCGGAAGGGGGAGAATTCGAGGTGATCGGCCGGTGTCCCGTCCGCGCATTATTCCGCGGCGCGGCGAAGTCGGCGACGGAATGACGACCCGGAAGGATTGCACGCATCGCGACGCGTTGACGCGGCTTGCGCCGCCTCGCTTCCCGCTCGGGTCGATCAGCAACGCTCTCAGCGGCAGCGCATAAGGCGCGACGTGCAGGGGCACCAAGACTTGTGCGGGGCGCGCGGCGCTTTAAAACTGACGACAACAACAGAGCGACCGGTCATCGCGATGCCGGTCCGCGAAGGAAACGCTGGGAACGCCGAGGATCATGCTCAAGGAAGCCGCAACCTACGACGAGCTCTACCGCAACTTCCGCTGGGACGTGCCGGCGCGCTTCAACATGGCGACCGCCTGCTGCGACCGCCATGCCGATGGCTCCGGACGGCTCGCGCTTGTCTATGTCGACGAGGACGGCGCCCAGACGCGCACCACCTTCGACGAGGTCGCGGAGATGTCGCGCCGCTTCGCCAATGTGCTGAAGGCCGACGGTCTTGAGCGCGGCGACCGCGTCGCGGTGTTCCTGTCGCAATCGCTGGAATTGCCGATCGCGCATTTTGCCGCCTTCCGCTCCGCGATGATCTCGATCCCGCTGTTCGCGCTGTTTGGCGAGGATGCGCTGGAATTCAGGCTGTGGAATTCGCAGGCGAAGGCGATCGTGACCGACGCGGCCGGCTGGGAGAAGCTCGCCAAGATCCGCGACCGCCTGCCTGAGTTGAAGAACATCTATGTGGTCGGTGACGAAGCGCCCGCAGGCACCAGGCCGTTCTGGCCCTCACTGCGTGCGGCCTCGGCGGAGTTTACCAGCGTCGACACCTCGGCCGACGATCCCGCGCTCATCATCTATACGTCGGGCACCACAGGAAATCCAAAGGGCGCGCTGCACGCGCATCGCGTCGTGCTCGGCCATCTGCCGAATGTCGAGATGTGCCACAACTTCCTGCCGCGGCCCGGCGACCTGATGTGGACGCCCGCGGATTGGGCCTGGATCGGCGGCCTGATCAACGGCCTGTTCGCGTTCTGGTACCACGGCATTCCCATCGTCGGCCATCGCGCGCGCAAGTTCGAGCCGCAGGCGGCGATGCAGATGATGGCGGACCTCGGAATCCGCAACGTGTTCCTGCCGCCGACCGCATTGAAGCTGATGCGGCAGGCGGGCGTGAAGAATTCCGGCGTGAAGCTGCGCAGCATCTTCACCGGCGGCGAGTCGCTCGGCGGCGAACTATTGGGCTGGGTGCGCGACACCTTCGGCATCGACGCCCATGAGGTGTTCGGCCAGACCGAGTGCAACCTCGTGATCGGCAGCAATTCGAATCTGTTTCCGATCCGACCGGGCTCGATGGGCAAAGCGACACCCGGCTTCGACGTGCGCATCGTCAACGACAGAGGCGAGGAGCTGCCGCGGGGGACGCGCGGCATCATCGGTGTGCGGCAGCCGTGCCCTTGCACCATGATCGAATATTGGCGCAACCCGGAAGCGACCGCGAAGAAATATGCCGGCGAGTTCTTACTGACCGGCGATCTCGGCGTGCAGGATGAGGATGGCTATTTCTGGTACGTCAGCCGCGAGGATGACGTCATCACCACCGCCGGCTATCGCGTCGGCCCGTCGGAGATCGAGCATACGCTGATGAAGCATCCGGCAGTGGCGATGTCGGCCGTAGTCGGCATTCCCGATCCGATCAGGACCGAATCCATCAAGGCCTGGATCGTGCTCCGCCCCGGCTATGCCCCGAGCGACACGCTCGCCCGCGAGATCCAGGACTTTGTCAAAGTACAACTCGCCGCCCACGAATATCCGCGCTTCGTCGAGTTCGCGGAGTCGTTGCCGATGACCGCGACCGGCAAGGTGCTGAGGCGCGAGTTAAGGGCGCGGGGGTGAACCAAACACCGCTGTCGTCCCCGCGAAGGCGGGGACCCATAACCCCAGGCAGTTGTTGTGGCGCGAGCAAGCCGTTGCGGCGGAGCACAATACAAACGCCTGTGGTTATGGGTCCCGGGTCAAGCCCGGGACGACAGCGTGCGTGTGGTTACTTACGGCGTCGCAATCCCCAGCTCCTTCAGCGCCGCCAGCATCCGTTCCGGCGGTTGCATCTGGATGACCATGGCCTCACCGGTCTCCAGCAGGCTCTTGAGGCTGGAGAGGATAGCGGGCCAGCCGGCGCGGCCACCAGAAAGGATATCGTCGCTGATCGGCCGGTCGTGCGATTGCAGCAGCGTGAGCTTGACCGCATCGCCGGCTTGCTCGATCTCATAGGTCACGAGCGTCGGTCCGAGCTTTTCCACCAGCGCCGGCCAGTTGACGTTAAAGGTCACCGTCAGCTTCCGCGCCGGCTCGCATTCGATCACCTCGCCGGTGATGTGCGGCGCGCCATCGGGCGTGCGCACCATGAATGCGCCGCCGACGCGGAGATCGACCTCGACCGCGTGGCCGGAAAAATACTTCCGGCTGAACTCGGCATTGGTCAGCGCCTCCCAGACCTTCTCCGGTGTGGACGCGATATAGATCGTGTAGACGA
This sequence comes from Bradyrhizobium sp. LeoB3, assembly GCF_055456055.1. Taxonomy (NCBI): domain Bacteria; kingdom Pseudomonadati; phylum Pseudomonadota; class Alphaproteobacteria; order Hyphomicrobiales; family Nitrobacteraceae; genus Bradyrhizobium; species Bradyrhizobium sp. LeoB3. The sequence continues at coordinate 7,793 of NZ_JBVBEF010000089.1, read as the reverse complement.
TCGCCGGCTTGAATTTCTCGATATTCATGTCCTCTGGATTCCTCCGATAGATCTTCATTTCTATTCGAACCCTTCGATCTCAAGCGCACGAGGCGGGATCGCGATCACTGTCCCGGTCTCGAGCAGGGTCTTGAGTCCCGACAGGATCGCCGGCCATCCCTTGGAAATGCCGTCGAGAAGTTTGCTGCCTTTGGCGAATCCTTCATGCGTCACGGTCAGCTTCACGAGGTTGCCGTGGGGCTCAATGGTGAAGGTGACCTTCGTCGGCGGTTCCTTGCGCATCTCCTCATCGAGCTGATGCTTGAAGGTGTAGGCGAGACGCCGCGGCCGCTCGGCTTGGAGGATCTCGCCCACATCCGTCGTGGTGCCGTTCATGACCAGTGCGAACGGGGAACCCACCTTCCAGTCGGATTTCACTTCCGTGTTGAACCAGTAACGCCTGGTGAACTCGCTATTGGTCAGCGCCTCCCACAATTTCTCGGGCGTGGTCGAGATATAGGTAACGTACACGAATTCCGGCTTACTCATCACGCTTCTCCAATTGCCGCTTCAATTCGCTGAGCGCGACCAGCTTGGCGCGCTCGAATTTTTTGATCCACCGTTCGCCGATCTGATGGATCGGCACCGGGTTGAGATAGTGCAGCTTCTCGCGGCCATGCTTGAACGTGGTGACGAGATTGGCCTGTTCGAGAATCGCAAGGTGCTTGGTGACCGCCTGCCGCGTCATGGCGAGGCCTTCGCACAGTTCGTTTAATGTCTGCCCGTTTCTGGCGTGAAGCCTGTCCAGGAGCGACCGCCGCGATGCGTCCGCCAGCGCTTTGAAGACTTCGTCCATGCCATCGACAATAGGCAACTAAATGGTTGCATGTCAAGGGTGTGTTTTGGCGCTGAATTCAGCCGTGTTATCGTAGCGTCAGCCAACGAAGATTGGCTTTGCAACAATGGGAGTGACGCATGAAGGGTGGCGGCAAACTTGCGCTGTGTGTGGCAATTGCTTTTCTCGGGAGCGCGGGCGCTTATGCGGAGCAGCAGAAGGTCGGAGCACCTCCCGAAGCCTCCAACATGAGATTGGTGGGAACCAACGACCTGCAGGCGCGCAGCGCCTATCAGCCCACCATCCATCATCAGGGCGACCGCTGGATCGCCTATATCGGCCATCACGGCGGCACTGATGAGATCCCCGATCCCGTCAATCCGATGAGCGGCAAGCCGGAACCCAACGGCACGTCGATCGTCGATGTCACCGATCCCGCACATCCGCAATATCTGCGGCACATTCCGGGGCAGGAGGGCAAATATGAATCCGGTGGCGCGCAGATGGTGCGTGTCTGCGACGGCAAGGATCTGCCGAAGGGGGATCGGAGCGCGGTCTATATGCTACGCACCTTCGGCAGCGAGGCGCATGAGATCTGGAATGTCGCCGATCCCGCCAATCCCGCGCTGATCGCGCGGATCGGGGGACTGAAGGATACGCATAAGAGCTGGTGGGAGTGCGACACCGGCATCGCCTTCCTGGTATCGGGCGCGCCGGACTGGCGCACCCGTCGCATGACGCAGGTCTACGATCTCAGCGATCCCGCGCACCCCGTGAAGATCAGGGATTTCGGCTTGCCGGGCCAGGAGCCTGGTTCGACCGGCGCGGTGCCGACCGAACTGCACGGGCCAATCTCAACAGGTTCATCCGGCAACCGCGTCTATTTCGGCTATGGCACCAACAAGGGCGGTTTCCTGCAGATCGTCGACCGCGAGAAATTGCTCAACGGACCGAAGCAGCCGATCGCCGAGAATCTCCGCTATCCCGAAATATCGCGCATGCCGCTCTCGGCACTCAACGGTGCGCACACGGCATTCCCGATGCCGGGCATGCCGATCGCGGAATTTTCGCATGACAAGGACGGCAAGACCCGCGACATCGTCATGATCGTCGACGAGGCGATCTTGAATGAATGCGGCGAGGCGCGGCAGATGGTATGGTTCGCCGACGTCACCACCGAGACCCGGCCAATGATGATCTCGAGTTACACCGTGCCGGAGGCGAGCGGCTCGTTCTGCGAACGCGGCGGGCGGTTCGGTTCGCATTCCTCGAGCGAGAGCATGGCGCCGGTCTACTACAAGAAAATCGCCTTCATCACGTTCTTCAATGCCGGCGTGCGTGCCCTCGACATCCGCGATCCCTATCACCCCAGGGAAGTCGGCTACTTCATCCCGTCGATCACACCGGCAACCGACAAGCGCTGCGTCACCATCGAGGGCAAGGATCGCTGCAAGGTCGCGATCCAGACCAACAATGTCGAGACCGACGAGCGCGGCTATATCTATGCCGTCGACCGCGCCAATACAGGACTGCACATACTCGAATTGACCGGCGAGGCGCGCGCTGTCGCCGGCCTGCCGTGAAGGGGACGAATGCGCACCTGGCTGGTCATCGCGATTGCAGCACTTGTGCTCGGCGTCCTCTCGGGCGTCCCAGCCTACGAGACTTCGACGCCGCGCGAGACATGGCAAGAGATCGCCTGGCCGTTTCCGCGCGACGGCTGGCCCGCCGGTCGCGCATTCCGCTGCAATGCCGTGGCCTGCGGCGGAGATATCGAGGTCTACATCCGGCCAAAGCTCGGCTTCTGCAACTGCACGACCGGCGTCGCCGACGATGATGAGGTCGACCGCGTCGCCGATGTCGACTTGATCAGTACGCAGTTTGTACCGCTGCAGGCAGGAAAAGCAGTGCGTGTCGCCGATATGCCCGGACGCATGAGGACGTACGATCTGAAGATTGGCGATGGCGTGCCGCATGGAGCGATCGGCATCGCGGTCTCGCACCGCTGCGATCTCCTGGTGGCGGCGGCGCAGGGCAGGGGAGATGCGGCGGTCGTGCAGCGCGCGGCACTGGAATTGCTGGCATCGGCAGAGACGGCGAGATGGGTAAAATTCGCGATGAACACGCAGTAAGAATGCGCATGCCCGGGCTTGTTCCGGGCATCCATGTCCTTATTATGCAACAAAAAGCCTCGAGCCGAGTCCTCCCATGTCCCTGCAAGCCTATCTCGCCTATGTCGCCGCCTGCATTGCGCTCGCTTTGTTGCCCGGCCCGATCGTCACGCTGGTGATCGCCAACGGCCTGCGGCACGGCACCCGCGCAGCGCTGACCAATGTGCTGGGCGCGCAGGCGGGGCTGGCGATCGTGATCGGCGTCGTCGCCGTCGGTCTCACCTCGCTGATGGCGACGATGGGCTACTGGTTCGACTGGGTGCGCTTTGCCGGCGCGGCTTACCTGGTCTGGCTGGGCATCAAGCTGATCCGCTCGCCGGTTGCGGAGGTGAGCTCGGATGAACCGCCGCCGCCACCGCGCGGCGGTTTCTTCCTGCAGGGATTTCTGGTGCTGCTGTCGAATCCGAAAGTGCTGGTGTTCTTCGGCGCTTTCATTCCGCAATTCGTGGACCTGAACAAGGATCACTTCCCGCAAGTGGCGCTGCTGGGCGTGACCTTCATGGTGACGGCGGCGATGAGCGACATGGTCTACGCGCTGCTCGCCGGCCGCGCGCGAAAATTCTTTTCCAAGCGGCGGACGCGCCTGGTCTCGCGCGTCTCTGGCGGCTTCATGATCGGCGGCGGCATCTGGCTCGCGCTGACACGGGCGCGTTGAGAGCGAGCGTCGCGGTCAGGCGAATAAAGAAAAAGACCGCTAACCGAGGCGACCTCAAGTGCAGGTCCGTAATCGAAGCGTCGATAATTACTTCTTGCCGTGTTCCTCCATGTGGGCCTTGGCAGCTTCCTCGGAGTGATGCATGGCGTGAAGGGCGTGAGCTCTTTGCCGTATGTGCATGGTGCGCCGCTTTTTCGTGATGTCCGCCTCATGGTGCTTAGCGGCTTCGCGATCCCCGGAAGTCATATCCCTGTCATGAAACGTCGCCATGTCTTGTGGGAATGCCGACACAGGCCGACTGCCGCGACTGCGTTGTGAGCGACGTCGAGCCTGTCTTCGCCGAGATGCTGAAATTGCGCGGCGCATGAGTGCAGAGACCGACAGCGAAGATCGCAACATCCTGCTGAGCGAACGCTTTCCCGGTGGATCGTTCAAGGCGGTCGTAGCCCGTGCGTCGCGCGATTTGCACCGCTACCATTTGCGCTCAGACTTCTAGATTAAGTTCCAGTCTGTGGCAGCATGCGGACACTGTGGCGCGTGCCAGAATGCGAACGTCGCGCTGAGGCATCTCAACGATGGCGCTGCCCAATACACAGTTTGTGCCAATGTCCACGCAGCAATATGCGGAGGCGATGGGGTGGCGCGAGCTCGATACCGAAAGCACAGACGGCTGCCAATCCAGACCGCACTTATTCGAACTGAGATTGTCAGACGTCGTCAGAGACCTCTCGCATGACGGTGTAGGCAAGAACTTGCGGGTGACGCTCACTGGTTGACTGCACCATCGCTTCGAGATTCGCCACCAAGCGTTGCAGACGTGTTCGGCCTCGACGTACGTGGTTCCACTCGAAACAGATTGCGATCCGAACGCTTGCGTTCCCTCGCACGGCAAGGAGCGCTGGCTACTTCTAATATCGACGCGAAGGCCACATGCCGACATCATCGTGGCGTTGTCGCGACCACATTACAGGTGTCGCCGAAGCGTCACATGCGCGTCGTCAGCCAAGCCCGATAATCGTTGCGTCGTTGCCGACCAAACGCGCGTAGATTGCGCAGCGAAAATGGGGCGTCCATATGAACTCGAAGAGTTTTCTCTCCTTGATATTGGCAATGTCGCTCGCTGCATCGCTGACCGGCGTTGCAGCGCCGGCGCACGCCGATAACGACGGCGGCAACCGCGACCACGGCGACAACCGCGACCATGATCATGACGGGAACCATCATGGTTGCAAGTCGCCGCGGGTGGTGGTGATCTCGCTCGACGGCGCGAAGCCCGATTTCATCCAGAAGTTCATCGACGAGGGCGTGTTGCCGCATAACGGCGGCCTGGCGCGGCTGAGCCGCTGCGGCGCGGTGGCGGAGCAGAACGTGACGGCGTCGCCGTCGCTCACCGCGGTGTCGCACATCGAGATTGCCACCGGCTCGACGGCGGTTCACAACGACATCCCGTCGAACACCTTCCAGGCAATCGTCGGGCCGATCTCATCGAGCATCAGCGGATTTGCGGCACCGATCGGCGGCTATCGCGAGAGCCCGCTCGGGCCTTCGACGCGGCCGACGGCATTGCCGTTGTGGGTGCAGTTGCGCCAGCAGGGAAAAAAAGTGGTCACCGCGACCTGGCCGGGCGGCGACGGCGCCGACATCTCCATCAACAACACCGTGGTGCAACCGGCCCAGCCGATCCGCGTCACCGACTTTACCGTGCCGTTCGGGGCGTTCGGCGGCATCGGAGCTCAGGGCTTCTCGCTGTCCCGGGGTGATTTCACATTCGATCCGGCTGTTGTCACGGCGCTCCAGGCGGCCGGCCGTTTCTCGTTTAGCCCGGTGCTGGTAACCTCAGCGCCGATCGAGACGTTCTCGTGTTCCTCGGCGCCATCGGCGACCTGCACCAATGCGGCGACGCTCGACGTTAAATATTCGATCCGGGTGGCGGCGCTCGACACCACCAATGACCGCAAGGTGAATTACGACACGCTGGTGTTCTTTGACGCGACGCGCGGCATTACGGCAGGACCGTTCCACGCGCCGTCGACCGGACCGGCCTACGTCAAGCTCGGCGGCGAGAATGCGCCGTTCTTCTTCGAAGGCAGCGGGACCAGGGCCGGCGCCGCATACTTTGTCTCGGCGCTGGCGCCCGATCTTTCGGTGGTGCGCTTCGCCCGCTACGGAGCCAACTACATCCCGCGCAACGCGGCGGTGCTGGCCGATGTCGATGACATCAACAACAATGTCGGATTCTGGCGTCCGCAGGCTGACTTCCGCATTCCGGAGCGGCTGAGCCCGGGCTTCACCAACTTCCCCGACCTCGAGATCGAGACGATGTTCGAGGACATGGTGAAGACCTTCGTGCGCTACCAGGCTGATATCGGCGAACGCGCGATCCGGAACCATCCCGACGCTGATCTCGTGATGGTCTACATCGAGCAGCCCGACGGCTCTGAGCATCAGTTCCTGCTTACCGACCGCCGCCAAGGCACCAACCCGACCGATCCGAACTCGATCGGTGCGGGCCAGGATCCGGCCAAGGTCGCGCGGTATGCTTCATATATCCGTTTCGCCTATCAGACGGCCGACAAGGCGGTGAAGCAGATCGCCGATGCGGCGGGCCGTGACAGCAACGTCATCGTGGTGTCGGACCACGGCTTCGCGCCGTTCCACACGTCGGTCAGCCTGACCAACATCCTGCGCAACGCCGGCATCGACACCACCAAGATCGCGATCCGGACCTCGGGTCCGGCGGCGAACATCTACGTCAACCTGCAGAACCGCGAGTTGGGCGGCACCGTCGATCTGGCGGCCTACAAGGCGCTGGTAACGCAGATCACCGACGCGGTGAAGAACGCGGTGGATTCCAACCCGAAGTTCAACTACTCGCTCAAGGACGGGCGGATCTTCACCGTGGTCGAGACCCGGCCGCTGCAGTGCGAGGAAGGGACCGGGGAATGCACCAGCAAGACCATCGGCCAGGATTTCGGCGATGTGTTCGCGCTGATGGCCCCGGGCTACAACTTCGACGGCATCCAGAACCCCGGCGTCGCCCGTCTCGGCGATGCGCCGTTCAATGCGGCAACGACCATGCTGTCGATGCCTAACTTCTACGGCGCCCATGGCCACGATCCCGAGCTGCCGGTGATGAGCGCGACCTTCATCGCCGCCGGCCCGCAGATCCGCAAGGACGCCACGATCCGCCGCATGCGCAACACCGACGTGGCGCCGACCGTCATGCAGATCCTGGGTGTCACGCCCCACCGCGTCGACGGCGAGGTCCTGCGCGAAATCCTGCGCTGAAAAGTTAGCGCGCGATCCTCAAACTCGTCCGATGGGCGCTGACCAGCGCCCATCGGAACCGGCCTCGTTGTGTCCTGGCTTCTCTTCGCCAACTTTTTGGCCGCTCGCCTACAATCGCAATCGTTTCCCGGCGGACTGAAACAGCTCTGTAATGCGGCCGGTTCAGGCTTTTACGGCAGAAGATTGGTAGCGGGACAGAAGTCAATGAGAATCACTCTATCGCCCTGACGTGCCAAGGGCCAACCCGACCGATAGATCGGCCTTCCTCGTCCGCGCCGAGCCGTGGACCTGCGGGGCCAGTCGACGATCACTAGAGCTCCAGCGATGTCGAGCGCCCAGTCCGAGGACGCTGCATTGGGCCTTAGGGCTCAATGGTTCGTGAGGCTGTTGAATGCTACCCGTGCCGCCATAGGGTCACCTGCCGCCAGTCTTCTCGTCGCTCTGCCATCCTTTGGCATCGACATGGCCCAACCTGTCTTCACGGCCGTGGGTGCCACTTCTCCGCGACGAACTGGTCAATGAAGGCTCGGAATAGCGCCACCGCTTGATGGCGTCGTTTCCGATCGCAGTTCGGAGAACTCTTGATGCAATGGCGCTTGTCGGTGGGCTGGGCACGGTCGGTCTGATGCCGCCGATCATGCGTAGGAAAGGTCGAAATGAGCAGCCTGTTATCACGCTTGTTCGCGCTGGTGGCAGCCGCCATACTGCCGGCAATCGCGATACAGGCGTACAATGAGATCGACCTGCGTCGCACGCGCGAGGTCGAAGTACAGGACGAAGCGCTCGGCCTCGCCAAGCTCGCCGCCGCTGAGCAGCAGCAGATCGTCCAGGGAGTTCGCCAGGCTTTGATTGCGCTCTCGGAGGT